>DBDO01000233.1:630-3069 GCA_002293605.1 Desulfovibrionaceae bacterium UBA930 | reverse complement strand
CCGGCCGCACCCGCCACGCCCGCGCCGCCCTTTGACATCGGCAAGGGCGTCGGCATTTTCGCCGCCATCGGGCTTGCCCTGGGGGCCATAGGCACTGCCGCGGCCAGCCTGGCCTCAACCTTATTCTCCCTGGCCTGGTGGCAGCTGCCGCTGGTATTGCTCGGCCTTTTCCTTCTTATTTCAGGCCCGTCCGTGGTGCTGGCCTGGCTGAAACTGCGCAAAAGGAGTCTGGGGCCGCTGCTTGAGGCCTCTGGTTGGGCGGTAAACAGCCATTTACCGATAAGCCTCTCCCTGGGCCGGGCCCTGACCGATACAGCCCTGCTCCCCCCAAACCTTGCGCGTGATACGCGCGATCCCCTGCAAAAAAGCTCCCCCTGGCCCTGGCTGGCGCTGTTGCTGGCCCTGGCCGCTGGCGCGGCCCTGGTCTGCTTCTGGCTCCGCCCTCTCTGGCCTGTTTTGCAATAATTTATTCGGATTCTCCATAAAAATTGNNATCGGCAGCGGCGGGGGCGTGCCCCCGCCTTGCCTCTCGAAATACTTCGTATTTCGGCGTGCCATCCTGGCAAGGGACGTGGTCCCCTGCACCCGCAATTCCCGAAAAAACGGCGCAATACGCCGTTTTTCGGCGAAGGGGGTCACGGGGCCTCTGGCCCTGTGCGGGAGTCCAGAGGGCAGAGCCCTCTGGCGGGCTTGGGCGAAACCCCACAAGAACAGGGAATTTGTCAACAGCTCAAATAACGGAGAAAGGGAGAAGCGGCCCTGACGCGGCGGGCTGTAAATCCGCTTTGAAAAACGCGGTGTTTTCAGGTACAGTCTGCGCGGGTGGTGCGTCTGTCGCTTACGCCCGTATGGGCATGGTCCGGGAGCCACGCGTCCCGCCCGCAGCAACCGCGCATCCGCACACTCGACAAGAGGGGGAAGCGCAAACGACAGTACCCGCGAGTTCATGGCAAAACACATTCTCTCCCGCCCTTTCCGCCGCCATAGCCCCCGCCGTATGCGCCGCTGGATGGAACGCGCCAGTTATCTCGGCGCTGGTCTTGGCATTATGCTGATCCTTGTTGTCTGCTATTTTGAATTTTTCGCTCCGGAGGTTATTCCGCCCGCTTCCCTGCCGGAAAGGATCGAAGGCCCTGTATCGGATGAGACCCTGCATGAGGAACCCGGCCCTGTGACGGCGGATTCCGGCGCAGAGCCCCTGCCGGAAGATGCGCCCCCTGAGGACCCCAACCTTTTTCAGGGCCAAATCGCCGAAGGGGACACCGCAGGCGTGCTGTTGCAGGAGTGGCTGGGGCAGACGGAGATTCACGCCATGGTCGAGGTGTGCAAAAAAGTGTACCCCCTGGCCAAACTCCGGGCCGGACAGCCCTATTCCGTACACCTGGAAGAGGGGCGTTTTGTGCGCTTCGAGTATGAGGCCGATGCCGAGCACAAACTTATTGTGACTCGGGAGGCAGATGGCGGGAGCACGGCCTGGACCGCCCGGCTGGAGCGCATAGAATATGAAATCCGCCTGGTCAGAGTGGAAGGGGCTATCTCTTCCAGCCTGTTCGAGGCCATGAGCGCTGCGGGAGAAGCGCCCGCGCTGGCTGTGCGCCTGGCTGAGATCTATGCCTGGGAAATCAATTTCATCCGCGATCTCAGGGAGGGCGACAGTTTTCGCCTGCTGGTGGAAAAGCGCTACCGGGATGGAGAGTTCAAGGGCTACGGCGTCATGCCGGTGGCCGAATTTGTCAACCGCAACAGCAAGTTCGAAGCCTATGCCTATAAAGACAGCTTTGGCAACAACAGCTATTTCAACGCTGCGGGCGACAGTCTCAAGCGGGCCTTTCTCAAGGCCCCACTGTCCTTCACCCGCATCAGTTCGCGCTACAATTTACGCCGCCTGCACCCTATCCATCACACGGTGCGCGCGCACCCGGCCGTGGATTACGCCGCGCCCAAGGGCACGCCGATCAAGGCGATAGGGAGCGGCGTGGTGAGCTTTCGGGGCTTTAACAAGGGCGCGGGCAACTACCTCACCCTGAAGCATTCGTCCGGCTACGAGTCCATGTACCTGCACCTGAGCGGCTTTGCCAAGCGGCTGAAACAGGGGAGCAAGGTGCGTCAGGGGGAAATCATCGGCTATGTGGGCAATACCGGATACTCCACAGGGCCGCATCTGGATTTTCGCATGAAAAAAAACGGGCAGTTTCTCAACCCGGAAAAGGTGCTCTCCCCAAGGGATGAATCCGTTCCCAAAAAGGAACTGGACGCGTTCAAAGCGAGCCGCGACAGGTGGCGCAACTACCTGAGCGGAGGAATCGCGCTGAGTGAGTACAGGCGCGAAAAGGAAAAGCTGTAATGAGCGATACAACTTACACCCACAAAGATCTGTCTTCCCAACTGGGCGTTTCCGAAACAACGGTAAAAAGTTACCGCCGCAAGTTTCCCGGCTGC
>DBDO01000233.1:446-601 GCA_002293605.1 Desulfovibrionaceae bacterium UBA930 | reverse complement strand
CGGGATCTGTTTGAAACCGGCATGAGCGTGGAGGAAGTGCGCTCCCGGCTGGCTGCGGAATTTTCTTTTATTTGCGAAGACGCGCCCCCGCTTTCCGCTTCGCGCCCCCCGGCTTTTGCTCAGGAAGAGACGGAGCGGCCCGGCAAGGGGGATGT
>DBDO01000233.1:0-345 GCA_002293605.1 Desulfovibrionaceae bacterium UBA930 | reverse complement strand
GCCGCATATAAAAAAGCGCCGGGAGCGGGAAGCCCTGATTGATGCCCGGCTTGACGCGCTTGACGCCAATACCAAAGAACTGGCCCTGACCGTGCGTGAGCTTGCCGGGGAGCTTGGCCGCTTTCTCGGCAAACGGGAAAAAGCGGCCGAACTGTGGGCCGAGGACAACAGCCAGATTCTTGCCGATGCCGCTCGCCTGGCCGCGCAAACAGGGCCTGAGCTTCCTGCAGAGCAGGAAGAGGCCGCTCGGGAAAGGCAGGGGGCCCAGGTTATTCCCCTGCGTCCGGAAAAAAAGCCCGAGGCGCAGCGGCCCCAGTCCAACCTCGTGCCCGGCCAGGCCGCCGC
>DBDO01000237.1 GCA_002293605.1 Desulfovibrionaceae bacterium UBA930 | reverse complement strand
GAGCCGCTGCTGTACGCCGCCTACCTGGGGCGTGCAGCAGCGCGGCTGCGCGCGGAAGGCATTTCCGTCTGCGTGCAAACCTGCGGGGAATTTAACTACGCGGCCTTTCAACGTTACGTAGCGCAGCATATCGATACCGTGTACTTCGATATAAAGTTGGCAGACTCCAAAGAGCACGCCCTGCATACGGGCCGTTCCAACCGCCGTATTCTGGACAATCTTGCACGCATGGTAAGGGACGGTGTGAAGCTTGTGCCGCGCACCCCCCTCATACCCGGCATAAGCGATACCCCCAAAAACCTGGAAGGCATCGCTCTGCTTTTGAAAAAGCTCGGGCTTCATGAGGCCCATGTGCTGCTGCCCTGGAATGCCGCAGGCAAACGCCCGGTCCTGACGCTTGTATGAGAAAGTAAAATAATACCAGGAGGCACGGCATGGCCGGAGCATACGCGCATTTGACCATGGTGGCCGAACTCGGCAGCCCCAAAGGGCTCGATGGGCTTGGCGGACTTGGCAGAAAAGAAATCGGCCCCTTACTCAGCTATACGAAATACACGGAACTTGGCGCAGTCAGCCCGGACTATCCCTATCTGGACATCGGCAGCAAGGCTTCCGCCGGTTGGGCTGACGCCATGCACTACGAACATGTGGGAGACAGGCTGAAACAGGGCGCGGCATACATACGCACCCTTAAGGAAGAAGAAAAGTACAAGGCCCTTGCCTGGCTCCTGGGCTTTACCTCGCACATTGTGACGGATGTGAGCATTCACCCGGTCGTGGAACTCAAGACCGGTCCCTATGCCGAAAATCCCAAAGCCCACAGGGTCTGCGAGATGCATCAGGACGTATTTATATACCACGAACTGAAGATCGGTGAAATTTATTCCGATGCCTTCATCCATGACGGCGTGGCTGCCTGTTCGGACCCGGCCCACCCAGGCAGGCTCGACCCCCTGATCGTAAACGTCTGGACGCATATGCTGCATAGCGCTGATGAAGAACGCTGCCGCCATTCGCCGCCCGCCTTTGACCGCTGGCACGCCGGTTTCCGCCGCATGGTGCATCTGGCGGGCGAAGGACGGCGCTTTATACCCTTTGCCCGGCATACTATAGCAGGTCAGGGCCTTGTCTACCCGGCAACGCCGGATGCGACCTACATCCGGCAGTTGCGCGTTCCGGGCGGAGCCTGCATGGATTACACGGATATTTTTAAAAAAGCCAAGGCAAACGTGCGCCATTATTGGGCGCTGATAGCCCTGTACTGCCTGACGGACGCCGAAACGGACCTTTCCGCAATCCCTAACTGGAACCTTGATACGGGTCGCGATGAATCAGGTCGCATCACCCTGTGGGAGCAAGTATGAACAGGATACGAAGCATGCGCGGGCCACGACTCGCTCCTGCGGCCCTTTTTCTGCTGCTGGCCGCGTGCAGCGTGCTGCTATACAAGGACAGGGAAGAAGGCAGCATGGCCCGCGCTGCTACTGATTTGCGCCGCCTGAGCAACGCTATGCAAGGCGAACTGTGGCGCGGCGCGCCACCAGGCAGCGATCTCGCTGCCCTTGCCTGCAGGCGCGATCCCTCCCTGTGCGATGCTCTCGCGGAATTTGATCTCCAGGTGAAACAGGAGGGAGACGAGGCCGTCCTTTTGCTGTGCACGAAAGATAAAGGCAAGGCATTGTTGGAAAATGTCGCCTGTACCCCGGAAATAGACTTCAAAGCCTGGGAACAGGGAAAGCTCCCCTGCCGCTTTACATTAAGCGCCGACCTGTGCAAATGAATAAAAGGACATCCCCGCTTGCGCGGAGGAAAGTCACAAGGGCGGGATAGGATGGCTGCTTGCAAGCCCTACAAAGCCTTTGCCCCCTTTTTCCTCCGCTTGGCCTTGCCCGTCACCGCTTCCGGAAAAATTCTGTATACGGCCGTACGGGCAAGGGATTGGCGGATGTCGCCTTCGGCCTTATCCCTATGTTCGGGCAGGTACTTTTCCGCCAGCCGGAACAGGGCGCGGTATTTTTCCTCGGCATCTTCCACAAGAACGGCGTGACCAAAAAGCATGACGCTTTCATAGCTGGTGGTGAAATTACGCTCGTAAAAGGCTTCGGCATCGCCGACCACGGTGAAGCACACGCGCGGATTTTCGGCCAGCACACGGACCTTGCGGCCCTCCAGGGCGGAGTGGAAATACACAGCGCCGTCCATGAGTACATAGGAAAGCGGCAGGCCGTAGGGCCAGGCTTCCGGCCCCGCTTCAGCAAGGGCGAGCACGCCATATTTCCCGCGCTCCAGCAGGACCTGGCTCTCCTCATGAGAGAGTGCCCTATCTTTTCTGCGCATGGGGCAGGAAGGCGGTGCGTCCCGCCCTGTCTGCCGGGCAGCCTCCATAATGGCCTCAAACACCTGATCGATGCTGTGGTGCGAGCTATCGATAATATGGGCATCGACAGCGGGGCGCAGCGGGGCTATCGGCCTGTTGCGGTCTTCATGATCGCGTTCGCGGATCTGGCGGATCAGGCTTTCCAGTGCAGCCGCTTCTCCCAGCTCCTGCAACTGCTTGAAACGCCGCTCGGCCCTGACTTCCGGCACAGCGTCCAGAAAAATCTTGCACAGCGCGCCGGGAAAGACCACGGTCCCCATGTCGCGGCCCTCGGCCACCAGGGAAAAACGCAGCCCCAGGCCCTGCTGGGCCTGTTTCAGAAAGTCTCTGACCTGCGGATTTTTAGCGATTCTGGAGGCCATCATGCCCGCCTCTTCGGAACGGATGGCATCCCCCACAGGTTCGCCGTTGCACAGCAGCGTTGTCTGCGCGCCAGCGCCTTGCAGGGCGAAAAGGCATTCCTCCAGCAGGCTCTGTAAGGCCGGGCCTTGCGGCAAAGCCTCCAAAAAGTGCGCGCCGCCAAGCCTTTGCGCCATATGCAGGGCCAGGGTGCGGAACATGGCCCCGGTGTCGAGGTAGGCCACTCCAAGCGCTTCGGCAAGCCGTCTGGCCAGGGTGCTTTTGCCGACTCCGGCAGGGCCATCGATTGTAATAATAAAGGGAGCGGAAAAAGGGGCACTCATGCCAGAATCTCCCGCATCAGGCTGAGAAAGCGTTCGTTTTCCTCGCCCGTGCCCACGCTTACCCGCAAATGCTCCGGCAGGCCGTAGCTTTTCAGCGGGCGGATGATCAGGCCGCGCTCAAGCAGGTCCTGAAAAATTCCGGCGGCGTCTTTAGCGCAGGTTGCGGGCGGGCGGAACATAATGAAGTTGGCCTCGGAAGGATGCACCCGGCAGCCCAGGGAGGTCAGTCCCTCGCTCAGACGTTCTCTGCCTTCGCTCACCGTGCGTAAGGTCGCTTCAAGGAAAGCTCCGTCTTCCAGCGCGGCAATTCCGGCAGCCTCGGCCAGAATGTTCACGGAAAAAGGCATATGCGCGGCGCGCATGGAATTCGCAAGGGCTTCCGGCATAATCCCGTACCCGAGGCGAAGGCCCGCCAGCCCGAAGCTTTTGGAAAAGGTGCGCAGAAAGACCAGATTGGAAAATTCCCTGAAGCGGGGGAGCAAAGAACGCCCTTGCTCCCGGCAAAAATCCGCATAGGCCTCGTCAAGCACCAGCAGACAGTGCTGCGGAAGCGAGCGGGCAAAGTCTTCCGTCTCCGCAAGGGAGGGACACCAGCCCGAGGGGTTATCCGGCGTGGTGAGAAAGACCAGGGCGGTGCGCTCGTCCACTGCCGCGAGCAGCCCCTGCCAGTCAAAGGAAAAGTCTTCCCTGAGCGCAACGCTGCGAAACTCTACGCCGCACAGACGGCTTTGGATGCGGTACATGCTGAAGGACGGCTTGCAGGCCACGACATTGTGCAGGCCCGGACTGGGGCAGACGCGCAGCAGCAGATCAATGATCTCATCGGAACCGTTGCCCGGAACGATATGTGCGGCAGGAATGCCGTAATAGTCGGCCAGAGCGCCGACCAGACGCGGGTTGCCCGACTGGGCGTAGCGAAAGGCAAAGCCTGCGTGATCCGCTATGACCTTTTGCACATAAGGAGAAACGCCAAGCGGGTTTTCATTGCTGGCCATTTTAATGACTGTATCAAGCCCGTAGCGGCTTTGTATCTCGGCAATGGAAAGGCCGGGACTGTACGGTTCAAAAGCCAGAACCTCGGGACGGACGGGGTAGGAAGTCGCGGGCATGTTCGCATCCGATGCGGCGAAAAAGGTGGAGAAAAAAGGACGCGGTCCGACTCATCCCGCCAAAGGAGGAACAAAGCGCCGCTCGCGCCGCACAATACGGCACGAGCGGATGATATGCCAGTTGCACAGCGCTGACAAGCGCCAGGCGCGAAGATGAAAAGGCTATTTTAAGGAGTCCGGGGAGGCTCCGCCTCCCCGGAAAATGCTTTACGCAGGGCGAATCGTCATTACTGGAATCGGCGAACTTTTGACTATTTTTTCCGCCACCGAGCCGAAGAGAATGCGGTCAATGCCCTTGCGGCCGTGCGTACCCATGATAATCATATCCGCGTTTTCGCTTTCCGCCAGACCCAGAATTTCCTCCGCGGCATAGCCGTTCACGACCCTGCCCATGGCTTTGACGCCCTGAAAGTGCGCGGCCACGAATTCCTGCATGGTCTTTTCCGCGCCGGTCACAATCTCGCCCACAAAATTTTCAATGGAACTTGGCGGCACATGAAAGCCTACATACTGCGTCAAGGCAGGCGCGGCGTAAACGGCGAGAACTTCAGCGTCAAAAGCTTTGGCTATGGTGACCGCGTAATCCGCCACCAGGGCGCTGTGCTGAGAAAGGTCAAGCGCGCAGATAATCTTCTTGATGTTTTGCATGCGATGCTCCTTTTTCTTGTTCCGCGCCGCAATCCGGCATTGCAACGGCATTGTCCCTGCGCTGGCCCTGGGTATAGAACAAATTTACATGGAAATGCTCTCAAAGGCCAGTTGACCGCTCACCGGGGCGGCGATCCTCCCTCTCCTTCCTCTGCGGGCGCTGCAAAGGCAAAACAGCAGAAGGATGGGTCTGTGCTTTAGGATCCTGTTGAATTACTTATAGTCTTTTTTCAGGAAAAGAACAAGCGCTTTGCCGAATCTGCCTTGAAGAAGAGCCCCTGCCCTTATGAGAGACCTTCCAGATAAAATCTAGAAAATGGGCAGTCTTTGCCTACCCTGAGCAGGCAGCTTTTTCCTTTTAGGCAGAAAGTGCCTTGCGCTTGATCGCAGAGAAGGTATAATATATTGAAAATATTGTTGCCTGACTGTTTGCCGCCTCTGGCAAATATCTTGCATTCAAGATAGAAATAACTGCAACCTCAAGAGAACGCCATGAAGATCACAAACGAACAACTGCGAATCATGCAGGCGGAAGAGCTTCGCAAGGCGCAGCAGCCGGGCAGGCCCAGCGAAGAGTTCGCGGAGCTTTTCGCCCGTCGGCTGGAGCAGGGACAGACGCAATCCGCCTTTTCTCCGGCAGGGGTATTGCCCATGCCAGGACAGGGGGCGGTGCAGCTTCCCAAAACGGAAGCCTTGCAGGAGCTTCCCTCTTCCACTGACGCCGCAGCCAGGATGGATGGCATGTTCACCAGTTTTGAGCGCTATGCGGAGCAGATCGCGCAGGGGCAGACGGGAGGATTGCGCGAGGCCTATTCCCTGCTTGAGGGGATAAGCCAGCAAATTGCCGGGTTCAAGGCCGACTATCCGGACGCAGGAGAACAGATGCCTGAAATGGCGACCCTGCTGAACGAACTTGATGTGCTTACGACCACGGAAAGCTTCAAGTTTAACCGGGGGGACTATTTGTAGCATTTCCGTATGCCATATATTAAGAATAACCGGCCCATGCATGCAGGCCCCCCACCGGGAAAAGGGCGATAGACTGTAAAGGGCTTTGTCTACAGCCCCGCACCGCAAGGTGCGGGGCTTTTCATTCGCCTATAGTCACCGTATTTTTATGAAGCGTGACCATCTTGTCCCAGCACAAACGCAGCCGTAAGAGTGTGTGTTCTTGCTATCACTATTAACCTCGTGGAAAAGCAATCCCCATGGATATTTTTTCTGACCCCTCACTGCTTTTTTGCGTCCTGCTTACCTTCAAGGTAGCAGGCGCGGCAACCTGCATAGCCGGTCTTCTGGGGCTTTGCCTGGCCTGGCGGCTTTCCTCTTTACGCGGCTGGACGGGCAAATGGATAGACGCCCTGTGCGCCCTGCCCCTGGTGCTGCCGCCCACGGTCATCGGCTATTGCCTGATTGTGCTCCTGGGGCGACGCGGCCTGCTCGGGCAGTGGCTGGCCGAATACGGCATCAACCTGATCTTTTCCTGGCAAGGTGCGGTTGTGGCCGCTACAGTCGTTATTTTTCCCTTAAGCTATCGTTCCACCCGCGCGGCTCTGGAATCTGTCGATCATACGCTGGAAGACGCGGCGCGCACGCTGGGTGCCTCCGAGTGGCGGGTCTTTACGCGAATATCCTTTCCCCTGGCCTGGCGCGGCATTTTTGCCGGGCTTTCCCTGGCTTTTGCGCGCGGCATGGGCGAATTCGGAGCGACCTTGATGATTGCCGGTAATCTGCCCGGAAAAACCCAAACCCTGGCCCTGGCCATTTACGATGCCTTTCAATCGGGAAACGATAACCGGGCCTTACTTTTGGTACTGCTGACCTCTGGCCTGTGCGCCAGCCTTCTGGTGCTGGCCGAACTTGTAGGCGGAGCGCGCTTTATCGCGGCGCGCGGCACGCAGCGAAATTGAAGCAGGTTCAGTACCATGATTGCCATTCATATAGAGCATTGCTTTGGCGAGCGCGAGGAGGCCTTTCATCTCAAGGTGCACTTTGCCGCCAAAGCGCGCCGCATCTGCTTTTTTGGGCATTCCGGTTCTGGAAAAACACTGACCATGCAAGCCGTGGCCGGGCTGTTTACGCCGCAGCGCGGCAGCATCACCGTAAACGGCAGGACTGTTTTTGACAGCAAAAACAAGCATTATCTGCCCGCCAGAATGCGCCGTTGCGGCTGTTTGTTTCAGGATTACGCCCTGTTTCCGCACTTGACGGTGCGCGAGAATATCGCCTTTGGCCTTGGCAAAGGCGTATTTCCCGGCAGAGAAATGCTCAGGCGGGTGGGAGAGATGCTGGATATTTTCGAAATCCGGCATCTGGCGGAGCAGCGACCGGGGCTGATTTCCGGCGGGCAGAAACAGCGCGTGGCCCTGGCCCGGGCGCTCGCTCCCAGGCCGGAACTCTTGCTGCTGGACGAACCCTTTTCCGCGCTCGACCCTTTGATGCGAGAGCGGGTGCGCGCCCAGTGCCGAGATCTTCTGGCCCGTTTTGAGACTCCGGCCATCATCATCACCCATGACCCGGCAGATGTCGCGCTTTTTGGTGAAAGCGTGGTCCTCTTCGAGCAGGGCCAGGCTAGCAAGCCCATTGCGGCAGAGGCGCTAAGACAATCCGGACAATCGAAAAACGAACTTTTGCGCTGCCTTGCCCAGAGCCTGTGCGCACAATACAGCCCCAGCCCTGCACCGGAAAAAACACTGTCTGGAAATTTTTTTGAAAAAAAACTTGACGAGGCAGGCCCTCTCGCGTAGATACCGTTCTCGCAGCAACGAGCTGCACCGGCAAATGCGTCCCCATCGTCTAGCCGGCCAAGGACAACGGCCTTTCACGCCGTCGACAGGGGTTCAAATCCCCTTGGGGACGCCAGAGAAAACCAAGCTCTTACGAGAAATCGTAAGAGCTTTTTTCGTTGTGGGACAAATCTGCCCCCTCTCCTCCGCTCTGCCCACATATTTGAAAAAGAAACCATACTCTCTATAAACTATTGAAATAACAAATAATATTATAATTTAGTAAATTTTAGTTGACATATACTAAAATAGCTGTACATTGAATCAAAAGGAGTATGACTATGAAAAAAGAACTTATAGCCTTGGCTCTCAAAATTTTGTCCTGTTCCCAAAAAGAACTGGCTGCCAAATTGAATGTCTCGCCCACGCA
This sequence comes from Desulfovibrionaceae bacterium UBA930, assembly GCA_002293605.1. GTDB lineage: Bacteria > Desulfobacterota > Desulfovibrionia > Desulfovibrionales > Desulfovibrionaceae > Frigididesulfovibrio. The sequence goes on along the minus strand of DBDO01000237.1, from coordinate 3,278 downwards.
GATAACTAAATGGAAGCATGGTGAATACATGTCGACCGATATGGAAACTAAAATTCGCACTATGCTACACATTGGAGAAATGGATCCAGCTTTTATTTTAATGGCTGGAGATCTCGAAAACTCCATAAAATGGGATACATTAATCCATTTTCTTGCGGAAATGGCAGAATTTAATGCAGAGACTGGATATGAAACTTATCCACTATTAGATGAGTTGGAAATACTTTCTCACAATATTTTCAGTATAATGAACAGTATTGGCGTTTCAATTCCCAGAACTTTTCCAGCTGACCTCGAATTTGATTATGAAGAAGCTGATGATGACAAAATTGAACAAATCTATGACAATCCTTATGTAAATATAATTTACGATATTTTTATATCTCTCAATAATGTCTATGCTTTTTACGCAGCATATATTGAAGAGATCATAGAAAATGATGATTTAGATCTTTATGGTACGCAAGCAGACAATATTGAACCTTGCTTAATAGATATTGCAGCTACAAAAATAGAAGTAGATAAAAAAATAGCGCCTCAATTTACTCAATTTAGACAATCTATAGAAAAAAATTATCTCGATTGGCTGACCTTTGTTAAAGAGAAAGCGATCCAGGCGCGCGTACCTTTACGAGCCGAGATATTAGATTTAGTTTATAAGTCAAGTGATGAACTTCGAGACAGCGCAGAAGCGGAAAGCTTAGGCTTCAATAGTGATAGGATTCATCCCGATATATATATGAATGAACTCTTGACCGGAATGAGAGCCATTCATCAAGTGCTTCCTTTCATCATGAAGAAAATGGGGATTTACGAGGAATTCCAACTGGATAATTCAGTTCTCAATATCCGAGGCAACTGAAACCTGACGAGTACAAGGATTCTCCCGCATGCCCCCATCCCTTACCCCTCTCTTTCTTGCGCGTGTGCGGCGTGCTGACAAGGCTGAACAGCCGCTTCACAGTCATCTGCTCGGTACCGCTAAACTTGCTGGAATATTCGCGAGCAAGCTCGGCTTGCCCTGCTGCGGACGCCTGTTGGGGCTGCTCCATGATCTGGGTAAATATTCTAAAGCATTCCAGCGTTATTTGGCTTCCACAGCCGGGCTCCTCAAACAAGATCAGGATGATTTTTTACCAAATGCCGCTGCGTATAAGGGAAAAATAGACCACTCCACGGCAGGTGCGCAGTATGTTTACAGCCGCGTAGCGCAGCTTGGCCCAAAGGGGCGTTTGTTCGGGCGCATCCTGGCCCTGCCTCTGGCTTCGCACCACTCCGGCCTCATAAACTGCCTGGATACGGACGGCAAGGACGTATTTTCCCTACGGATGAAAAAGACGGAAGAACAGTCGCACTGCCAGGAAAGCCTCCAGCAGATGCAAGAGGCAATAGCGCATGAGCTTGAAAGCCTGTTCACAGCCGATACAGGCGTGGCAAAAGAATTATCCACCCGGCAGGGCCGCATGCTGCAAAAAAATTCCGCCAATATCGCGGCCTTTCATCACGGTCTGCTCGTGCGCTTTTTGCTCAGTTGCCTTGTGGATGCCGATCGCATCGACAGTGCCTGCTTTGAATTCCCTGAACAGAAAGCCGCATTTATCGCCGCGCCAAAACCAAAGTGGACCGTGCTGAGAGCCAAGTTGGAAGAGGAACTCGCTTCCAAAAATACAAAGCCCAAAGACGCAGATTCCGCATTGAATGCCCTGCGCCGAGACATTGCCGATCATTGTCTGGCCAAAGCCAAGGACATTCCAGGTTTTTTTACCCTGACAGTTCCGACCGGCGGCGGCAAAACCTTGTCCAGCCTGCGTTTTGCCTTGCGGCACGCCGAGGAGCATGCTCTCGATCATATTTTTTATATCATTCCCTATACCTCCATCATCGATCAAAACGCCGAGGTCGCGCGGCGTATCCTGGAGAAGGACGAAGAGCCCGGCTCCGTGGTGCTGGAACAACACTCAAACATCCTGCCGGAAGAGGAAGGCTGGCTTGGGAAGCTCCTGGCCCAGAACTGGGATGCCCCCATCGTTTTCACCACTATGGTCCAGTTTCTGGAAACGCTCTTTGGAGCGGGCGCGGGCAACACCCGCCGCATGCATAATCTGGCCCGCTCAGTACTGATATTTGATGAAATTCAAACGCTGCCACCGCGCCTGACCTACCTGTTTTGCAACGCGCTCAATTTTCTGGTGGAAGAATGCGGCTCCAGCGCCCTGCTCTGCACGGCCACCCAGCCGCTTCTGGGGCATCCGCCCAAAGCGGAAAAAGGCAGTCTCCCGCTCGCTCCAGAACAGGAAATCATGCCCAAGCTTACGGATCTGTTTGCCGCCCTGCGTCGGGTGGATTTCATCGATCATAGCAGCAGTGCCATGACACTTGAAGAGATAAGCGCCCTTGCCCTTGAGGAAGCTACGCAGTCAGGCTCCTGCCTAGTGGTCGCGAATACGAAAAAATGCGCAAAGGGCATCTACCGCCTTTGCCAGAAAGGCGGCATCGAGCATCTTTTCTACCTGAGCACCGCGCTCTGCCCGGCACACCGCATGGCTCTGCTGAGTATAATCACCCGGCTGCTGAAGGAAAAAAAGCCAGTGATCTGCGTCAGCACGCAGTTGATCGAGTGCGGCGTAGATATCAGCTTTGGTGCGGCCATACGCTTTGTGGCCGGTCTGGACTCCATTCTGCAAACGGCCGGGCGTTGCAACCGGCATAAGGAGCGTGAGCGCGGGCGTGTGCATATTGTCACGCTGCCGGAAGGAGAGGAGTACCTGGAGCTGCTCCCCGATATCAAGGAGGGCAAAAGCGCCTGCCTGCGGATTTTGGGTGAATTCGCAGCAGGCGACATCGCAGCTCAGGATCTCAGCGATCCACAAGTGGTGGAGCGCTATTTCGAATACTATTTTTACACCCAAGCCCGCGAAATGGCCTACAAAGTCCCGGCAAAGGAGGCCAGACGCGATGATACCCTGCTGAACATGCTCGGCCTGAACGCACAGAATATAGGGAAGGCCAAGGCACCGGAAATGCTGCGGCAATCCTTTGCCACGGCAGCCGAGTGCTTTCGGCCCATCGATTCAGCCGGGCGAGGCGTGATCGTACCCTACGGCGAGGGCCGGGAAATCATTGCCGGCCTATGCTCGGACTCGGGACGGCACGAGGCGCGCGCGCTGCTGCGCCGGGCGCAGCGCTACACGGTCAATGTCTTTCCCTGGCAGATGAAGAGGCTTCGAGAGCAAAATGCCGTACATGCTGTCCCCGAAATGGAGGATGTCCTGTGCCTG
>DBDO01000058.1:7254-7660 GCA_002293605.1 Desulfovibrionaceae bacterium UBA930 | reverse complement strand
CATTGCGGCCTATGGAGCTTCCGGTAAAGGCTGGCTTGTCGGTCTGGGCGGCCAAGGCCTCAGCGATTACGCGGGAATTTCCAAAAACAGCATCGAGGCCTCCGGCACTGTGGATATGGAGTACCATAATGCTGCCGAGGGCAATGCTTACGGCATGTCGGCGCAGCTGTGGAACTATTGGGGGGAAGAGAGGCTTGCGGACAATGGCGGCGCAGTGGAGAACAGCGTCACTGCCGGGGGCGCGATTACGCTTGGGGTCGAGACCCGGCAGGGCTTTGCCGCCGGTATGGTCGCCTACGGGACGCAAGGAAAGAACGAATTGCGCTCCGGAGAAGGGCATGACATCAGCGTACGCTCCGTAAGCGAGCAGGGCACCAGCCACGGCCTTACCACATCCCACGGCGGT
>DBDO01000058.1:2735-7222 GCA_002293605.1 Desulfovibrionaceae bacterium UBA930 | reverse complement strand
TGTGGGACCTGGACAGTTCCACGCAGGCTGAAAACAGGATTCAAGCCGCAGGCGATGTGAGCATTCGCGCCGCAAGTTCCGGCGCTATCGCATACGCCCTGTATAACCGGGTTGACGGCGGGCAGAAAAATACCGTCCTGGCCGGGGGCGACATCCGGGTGGAAGCCGAGGGGGTAAAGGAGGCGGTTTGGGATCAGGGCCACAGTGATGCCGCCGTCAACAGGGTGGATGCGGCAGTCGCTGTGTACACCCATGCCGGGTCCCAGACCCTTCTCAAGGCAGAGGGCGACATCAGCGTGAAGGCTGAGGTTAGGGAGACGGAAGCGGGCGCGGCCCAGGGCGGGGCTTTTGGCCTGTATGCGGGCAAAGCCGCCAGATTGGGTACGGATCAGAGGGAGGTGGAAAACCTTCTTGAGGCGAATAGGGTGGACGTTGCGGCCTTCAGCGAGGGCAAGGCCTATGCCCTGTATGCGGATCGCGGCGGGGATAACGCCGTTCACGGCGAAACAAGCGGGATGATTACAGCCTCGGCCACAGGCGATTTTGGAGAAGCTCAGGCCCTGCACGCCCATTGGAGCGGGACTAACAGCGTCAGCGCCGCTACGGTGGAGATCGCTGCTTCGGCTGCGGGCCTTGCCGGAACAGCCTATGGTCTTTTCAGCGATGGCGGGAACAACAGCATCAGTGCCGGGACGGCGGTGATTTCAGCCACGGCAAATGCTTCTTCCGGAAGGGCATACGGACTATTCGCACAGGGCTATGGCAGCCACAACACGATCAAGGCGCTTGAGGGCAAGGCCCTTGCTGTAAGCATAACCGCTGCCAATGCCCAGGAGGCTTATGCCCTGTGGGCCAAAAACTACGGCGCAATCAACCGTATCAGCGGCGGCGATCAGGCTGACAGTGTCAGCATTGTGGGCGAGGTGTACGCGGCAAGCTCAGGCCAGAACATCATAGAGACCGGCGGCGGAAACGACAGCATCAGCCTTTTCGGCAAGGTCACGGCAGGCGCTTTGAACATCATTGCCGGGGACGGCTTTGATACGCTGATTCTCAAAGCTGCTTCGCTTGCCGAGTTCAACGACCACTACAAGGCCTGGCTGGATGACTTGCAGCTCAAAGGCTGTATTGAAGGCATGGGCGTTGAGAGGGTCGAGGTGCAGATAGAGGGGAACGCTGAAGGCAATCCGGGCGTTCTGGCTTCTGAACTTGATTGGCTTAAGGACTGCTTCGCATCTTCGAAGAGTATAGACTTTGTCCTTGACTGCATCGTGTCCGAAAGCAGTGCGGGCGAGGGTATCAGTTTTGTCGGCGGGACGGGCGATGATTCTCTGTACCTGCGCCTTTCAGGCGGCTCAGGTGACAGTTCGCTGTTTTCATCCTTTTTGGAGAACAGCGCCATCAGCTCTGTGGAAAATCTGATACTGGATATGGATGACAGCCATACGGGCAGCCTGGAACTGGACAGTCTGTTGGAGCATCTTCCGGGAGGAAAGCTGTACGTGTGCGGGGATGAAAACGATGCGGTGCTTCTGGGCAAAAGCGAAAGCTGGCAGAAGAGCGATGCTTTGGTCACGCACAATGGCGTGCAATACACCATGTACATGCATGAGAGTGAAAATCTGGAGATCTATATACAGTCCAGCATTACGATTCTTGGCTAGTGCATGCCCCTGCACCCGCAATTTCCGAAAAGCGGCCTTGTCGTTTTTCGGCGATGGGGTTGCAAGGGGGTCACCCCCTTGCCGGGACGCCAGAGGGCAGAGCCCTCTGGCGGGGGCTACCACTCGCGCAAACAAAGCAAGAACAGCCCGCAACAGTGAACAAGACTCACTGTTGCGGGCTGTTCGCAGTATAAAAAAGGGCGTTATTGCCGCGTGTTTTCCTTGTTGGCGAAAAAGCGGATGGCATCGCGGTTGTTGATTTCTGCGTCAAGGGTCTGCGGTACGTCATTATAAAAGAGCAGGCCGGGCGCGATTCCGGTTTTATCCACTACTTCCGCATAGCTGCGCATGGGGCCGAAGTGTTTGACCGGCAGAGGGGCGAGCACAAAAACGATGAGCCAAAAGAGCGCCGCAGCCACGGCAAGGCGCAGCAAGCGCTTTTTCAGAGGCGCGTCCGCCGGATTTGGGAGGGAATGGTGTGCAGAGTGCATGGGTGAGCCTGATGGGTAAATCGCCCGGAGCGCGAGAGCGCTCCGGGCGGGGTGATGCGTCAGCGGCCTGTTAGATGCTGGCCGTGATTTCCGGGAAGACAATATAGAACATGATGTAGGCCATAACCAGAGTCAGGAAGAGGTTGAAGCTCTGGCCGCACACATAGAGGATAAGCGGCTTGCCGCCCTTGAAGTAGGGCGCAAGTTCACGGAAGTTGGTGCCAAGACCGATGGAGGCAAAAGCCAGGGCAAAGCACCAGGTACGCAAGGGAGAAGACATGCCGCGCACGAGGCCATCGCTCACAAGCGAGTTGGAGATGTCGCCCAGGCCGCCGCTGATCAGCGAAGCCACAATGGACACGCCCAGAAAGCCCAGCACGAACTTCGGGAAGCGGTTCCAGATTTCCATCAGGCCGACCTTGCGCCCGGCCATACCGCTCTCGGCGGGCTCGACCTTGGTGGTCCAGTACACGGCCACACCAAAGGCGGTCAGGCCGATCAGCACGTTCTGGATCATCTTGATGGTAGCGGCCACATACATGGCCTTCTGGCCGATAAAGGCACCGGCTGCGGCGACTGCGCCGGTGGAGTCCACCGTGCCGCCGATCCAGGCTCCGCCGAGCACTTCAGGCATGCCTATGGCGTTGATGAACATGGGCATGGCCACCATCATGATGGCGGTAAAGACCAGCGAGAGGCCGACAGCCAGGGTCAGTTCCTCTTTTTTGGCCCGGCAGGCAGCTGCCGTGGCAATGGCTGCCGAGGTGCCGCACACGCTCATGTCGGCCGAGATGGTGATGTTCAGGGTTTTGGAGGGCATTTTGAGCACATACTGACCAAAGAGGTAGGTGACGATCAGCACAATGGGGGTAACCACCCAGGCCACGAAAATGCCGGGAATGCCGATGGCCACGATTTTGTCAAAGAGCACCTCGGCACCGAGCAGCACCAGACCGGTCTTGATGTAGTATTCGGTCTGCACGGCAGGAAGCAGCCATTTGGGCGTGCCGATGGTGTTGGCGATAAGCATGCCGATGATGATGGCCCAGGGTTCAGAGCCGATGCCGTATTTGCTCATCCAGGACTGCGAGCCCATCATAAAGGCCAGCACGGTCACGGCGAAAAGGCCGACAAAGCCGATGCCGAACTTGGCGGTGTTCCAGCCCATGGCGGTAGCACCTATGCCAAACACGACCATGGCCACAATCAGGAGGCTTCCAAGCGAGGGGAAGATGTTTCTCGCCTTTTTCTCCGCTGCCGGGGCCTTGGCCGCGCGCCAGGCGGTAATCTTGGCATCGGCATCCGCGTTCAGGGAGGCATCTTTAAACTCTGCGGCAGCGGCTGCGTCCTGGGCGGCTTTGGCTTCAGCCTGAAGGGCGGCCCGCTTGGCCTTGACTTCGTCAGCTTTGGGCTTGGCAGCGGCATTGGCGGCTTCAGCGGCTTCCTTGCTGGTCATAAAAGAGTCCAGCGGGTTGTCGCTCCACTTGCCCGGACGCGCAAGCAGCCAGGAAATCTGCTTTGCCGCGTCAGAGCCGCGGGAGTTGATTTTTTTCTTGTCGTCCTGCGCCTTGTAAAACTCCAAGGTTTTAAAGGGCGCGCGCTCGGCTTCGGCCTTCATGATCTGGTTCTGCTTGGCCACTTTGTCCGCAATGTCGGTCGGGGCTTGGCTGATAAAGATTACATAGCCGATGATCAGCAGTATGACGCCGATCCAGATGGCCCAGTAGTCTTCTTTTTTCCATAGATCAGAGAGCTTCGCTCTGCCGTCATCAACCACAATGTCATTTGCCTGGCTCATAATGTATCCTCCTTAGCAAAGCATAACAAAAAAAGAAATAAAGGCAAGCCAGCCAGCTACTTAAAAGAAAAAAGCAGGCAGGCGAAACCCATATTTCACCTAATCGTGCAGGGCCGTTTCGCTTTCTGCAAGCGCGGCCCGGATGCGGCAGACGCCGCAGCTCTCCTGCGAGGTAGGCATGCCGCAGCGGGCACAGGCGCGCAGGGCTTCCCCCTGTTCATCGTCCCTCTGTGCGAAAGCAGGCCTGCCCCGTTCTAAAAAGCCCTGATAAAAGTCGAGTTTGCGACCGGGCATCGCCTCTTCAAGGTCGGCCCAGATTTTTTTGTGAAAGGTAAAGCTGGCTCCCTTGCTGTAAGGGCAGGGCGCGAAATGATAGTCAATGCCCCGCAAAAAGGCGTAGTTTGCAGTTTCAAATTCGGAAAGCCGCCACAGGGGCTTGACTTTGCGCACAAATCCGCCGTGCTCGTCCTCGGCTTCCAGAAGCGGCCCCTGATCGCTGAGGTAGGCCGCGTCCCAGCGCAGGGTGTTGCTGAA
>DBDO01000058.1:0-2717 GCA_002293605.1 Desulfovibrionaceae bacterium UBA930 | reverse complement strand
GCTCCAGGGCGATTCTGTTGAAATAATGCCGCTTTATTTTTCCGCAGGCCGAACATACGGGCCGGTTCAGGCGGGCCTTGACCTTGGGGATGGCCAGACCCTCGGCTTCCATCTCCTTGACGATAAGAGCGAGCGCATGCTTGCGGCAAAAGGCCTCTACCGTTGCGCGGGCCTGGGCGGAAGAGCCGGGAATGCCCAGATCGATGTGCAGGCCGGTGACCGTATAGCCCAGGCGATCCAGTTCGAACATCAGGGCCAGGGAATCCTTACCGCCGGAAAGCGCGACCAGAATGCGATCGTCAAAGCCGAAAAGCTTTTGCCTGCGGATGCCTTTTTCCACCTGCCTGGTAAAAAAGTCGAGAAAACAGGCAGCGCAAAAGCCGGCATGATGGCTGGGCAGGGCGACAACGGCGAGGTCTTTACAGCGGGTGCACTTCATGGAGGGGCTTGTAACGCTTTTTGCCGCGCTTGGGAATAGTCGTTCTCCCACATTGCCTGTGAAAAAAAAACAGTGTACCGTCCCTTCAAAAGTGAGGGAAGCGCTTTTCGGAGCGATGGGGAGTATCTATGTTGCGCAGTATGACAGGCTTTGGCCGTTGCTTTTTGGAAGAAGAGCGCTGGACCCAGGTTTGGGAGATTCGCAGTGTCAACGGGAGGCATCTGGATGTGCGCTGGCGGCTGCCTGCGCAGGCCAGACCTTTTGAAGCGGTGCTGGAAAAACTAGTCAAGCGGCATGCCGCGCGTGGCCGTCTGGAAATAAGCCTGTTTTTGCAAATGCAGCGCCAAAGCGCCCAGAGCGCCGCCTTTAATGAAGATCAGGCTGATGCCATGCTGGAGGCTCTGGCCGCGTTTGCAGCCTCACGCGGGGATGACTTTACGCCCGACTACAACCGGCTGCTGCACCTTGCCAGCCTTTGGGAGGAAGGGAGCAGCGAGCCTGATGAGGCCCTGGCCCCGAGCCTGGAGCGAGGGCTGGCCATGGCCCTGGACGACTGGAACGAAAGCCGCGCCCTGGAGGCCAAGGCCCTGGAAAAGGATATGCTGACCCGCATCCTGCGCATGGAAGAATGGGTGCAGCGCATCCGGGAGCGCGCGCCCTTTATTAAGGAAGAGCGCTTTGCCCTGGTGCGCGAGCGTCTGGGCGAAGTGTTGGAGCGCCACGGGCAGGAGCTGGAGGAAAGCCGCTTTTTGCAGGAAATCACCCTGCTTGCGGACAAGCTGGACGTAAGCGAGGAGCTGACCCGTCTGGCCGTGCACCTTGACCGGCTGCGCGAGCTTTTGACCGCAGGTAAAGACGCGGGCCGTAAACTCGATTTCACCATGCAGGAATGCTTCAGGGAAATCACTACCTGCGGCAATAAAATTCAGGATGTGCAGGTATCCCGTCTGGTGGTTGATTTAAAAAATGAACTGGAAAAGTGCAGGGAGCAGGTGCAGAATGTGGAATAAGGCAGTTATGCCATGAGCGGGGCAAAACAGCTGCTGAACCTCGGTTTTGGGAATTTCGTGGTTGCGGGCCGGGTGATTGCCGTGGTCAACCCCGGCTCCTCGCCCATGCGCCGTCTGCGCGAAGACGCGAAAAAAGAAGGCCGTTTGATTGACGCCACACAGGGGCGCAAAACCCGCTCCCTGGTGGTTACCGATTCCAACCATGTCATATTGTCCGCAGTGCAGGCCGAGACTATGCGCCAGCGCTTTCAGGAGGAGGAAGAGTGAATCCGCATTTGCGATCCGGCATTGCCCTTGTTATTTGCGCCCCATCGGGCACGGGCAAGACAACGCTTACCAGACGGCTGATAGAGGAATTTCCGCGTTTCGCCTTTTCCGTTTCCTGCACCACCCGCGAGCCCCGGCCCAATGAAAAGAATGGCGAGGATTACGAGTTTTTGAGCCGCCAGGAGTTCGAGCGCCGCCGCGATGCCGGTTTTTTCGCCGAATGGGCCGAGGTGCACGGCAACTACTACGGCACCCCGCTTGAAGCCACACGCCGCCTCCTGGCGGAAGGGCGAGACGTACTTTTTGATATTGACGTGCAGGGGGCTTCCCAACTTAGGCGCACCATTCCGGGCGCGCGCCTGATTTATATTCTGCCGCCGTCCAGGGCCGAACTGGAGCGGCGCTTGCGCTCCAGGGGCACGGAAAGCGAGGAGAGCACGCTTAGACGTTTGTCTGCCGCAGCCACGGAACTGGCCCAGGCCCATTGGTTCAACCTTTGGATCATTAATGATGACCTGGAAGAAGCCTGGCAGGAACTGCGCGCCGCCTACATTGCGGCCACCCTTTCCCCGGTGCGGCGTCCTGGCTTTTTGAACGGGCTGCTTAAAGAATGGGGGGATACGGCATGAGCGCGGGCGGGCCGGCGACACATTCTCCTGTACTGGTTGTGGCGGCGGATTACCCTTCTTCCGCACAGGCGCTTGCCCTGGCTGATCAGCTTGCCGGATTTCCGGTCTGGCTGAAGGTAGGGCTGGAGCTTTTCACGGCTGAAGGCCCGGACTTGCTGCAAAGGCTGGGGGCGCTGCATTTCCCCTTGTTCCTTGATTTGAAATTCCATGATATACCAAACACGGTGCAAGGCGCAACGCGCGCAGCCGCGCTGTCGGGCGTGCGCATGCTGACCCTGCACCTTGCCGGGGGCGAGGCCATGTGCCGGGCCGCTGTTGCGGGACGCGCCCAGGCCCTGTCCCGGATAGAGGAGCAGGGGGGGAGTCTTCCCT
>DBDO01000223.1:17552-23379 GCA_002293605.1 Desulfovibrionaceae bacterium UBA930 | reverse complement strand
ATCGGAATCGGCATCAGCATCGGCGTCAGTATCTGCATCCGAGTCAGCGTCCGCATCAGCATCAGCATCTGCATCGCTGTCAGCATCGATGTCAGAGTCCGTATCCATATTGGCATCAGCGCCAGCTTGGGCAGTGGAATTCGTACCAATACCAAGGGTGCCAGCCGCATCGAGGATAGAGCCAGCAGCCATGCCTGTGCCCCAATACTCAGTGCCAAGCGCGCCCAGGGCGTCCACACCTTCTATGAGATCGCCCATGTCCCCTGAATAGGCGTTTATCCCGTTGCTGGCGTTGCCAGCAACGGGACCGGCTGCAGGCAGCAGGTCCGTGCTCAGAGAGGCAAGAAAATCTTCACCGGAAAATTCATCCCCTGCCTCCGTAACTATGACAGGCAGCGTTTTAGAGGTGAAATGATCATAAAAGCCTTCAAGGACAATTTTTCCACCATCCTCAAAGGCAAATTCCAAATTTTGACCATTTTTTTCCACAGTGTTGAGATCAGGCGCAAATCCAAGCCCCAATCTCATATGCGGAACCTCAATACGAATGGTTGTCGTTGTGCCGGGCGCGGGCTGTATAAGCCGAATGAGTGTAGAAGAACTCTGCGACATGGCTTCCCCCTGGAAATGTTATAAAATATAACAATTACGTGGCACCCTTATAAAGCGAGTAGTTCTTTTTTATTAAAGATACGGGCTTTATAAAACAGCACACGTAAAGCACATTTTTATACATCAATGAATGGTTATGGTATTCTATCCCCCAATAAACGAAACTCAAACAATCCACTGTCAATCCGATGTGCGGACAACTCTCAGCAACCCCCTGCTGCCAGTGCCACACGGTGGAGATGACAAAACTACTTGAAACTATTCACTTAATACAGCTTAGACGAAGCATAAGCCTAACTTTGGGTAAAACCATAGCAAATGCTCTGTGTTTGTGCAAGCAAAAAATGAAAAATTGTGCGTCCCTTTGCAATTTTTTTTTTTGCGCAGCTCCCCCAACTCTCAAAAAGACGGATAAAAGCAGCGTTAACACTCGCTTTGGCGGGATTGGTCAGCGTATTATAGAGAACAGCAGAATATGCCTATGCCCCCTCTGGGGTCGAGCAAAGCACTGTAGCCGCAGGCAACAGCTTTGTTCGGAGGAGATACTCCGAAGGGTTCAGGGGGGTTCGTTCTAGGGCCTGTTACCACAAAGGCCCTAGCAATTTATATTGAAAATGTGCATTGGCTCTACAAGCATCTCAAAGAGAAACTTCTATATAGCAAATTGCGCACACAAAAAAGGCACGTAGATTTCCGTACGCGCCTTACAATTGATGACAGAGCTCTCAAAAGCCTGCTTTAAAAAAGTGGTGTCCCCGGCAGGAATCGAACCTGCGGCCTCTGCCTTAGGAGGGCGGCGCTCTATCCAACTGAGCTACGGAGACACAGTATTCTGCCGCACAGGCGGCGGCAAAGCCATTTTGCTATAATAGAAAGCCGGGGCAAAAGCAAGGCCAAATTCCGAAGCTCCAGCTCTTGCCTCAGGCTGCGTTTGACTTGCCGCAAGGGCTTGCGTATCATTCCTCGTTCGTCATATTTTCCCGTACCGCAACGACAAGATAAGCCCGTATATATATTAAGGAGGGCACATGGTCAGCATCGGCACACCCAACTCCCCTGCCGCCACAAAACTCATGCTCCTGGGTGCCGGAGAACTCGGACGCGAGGTCGCCATTGAAGCCATGCGCCTTGGCGTTGAGGTTATTGCCGTGGACAGATATGAAGGCGCGCCCGCCATGCAGGTGGCCCACAAAAGCCATGTGCTTTCCATGCTGGACGGTCAGGCCCTGCGCGCCCTGGTGGAAAAAGAACGCCCCGACTTCATCGTTCCGGAAATCGAGGCCATCGCCACTGACAGCCTGCTGGAACTGGAGCAGGAGGGTTTTCATGTGGTGCCCACGGCCAAGGCGACCCGCCTGACCATGAACCGCGAGGGCATCCGCCGCCTTGCGGCCGAAGAACTGGGCCTTGCGACATCGCCCTACCGCTTTGCGGGCGATGAAGAGGAATTCCGCGCGGCTGTCGCGGCAATTGGCTTTCCTTGCGTGGTCAAGCCGGTGATGAGTTCCTCCGGCAAGGGGCAAAGCGTGCTGCGCTTGGAAAGTGACATGCAGTCCGCCTGGGCCTATGCCCAGGAAGGTGGCCGGGCGGGAAAAGGCCGTGTGATTGTTGAAGGTTTTGTGGATTTTGACTATGAAATCACCCAACTGACCGTGCGCCATGCCGGAGGGGTGAGCTTTTGCGATCCGATCGGCCACTATCAGGAAGACGGAGACTACCGCCTCTCCTGGCAGGCCCAGCCCATGCGGGAAGACACTCTGGCAAAGGCGCGGGAGATTGCGGAAAAAGTTACCGGCGCTCTTGGGGGACGCGGCATTTTTGGCGTGGAACTCTTTATCAAAGAAGGCGCAAAGGGCGCACCGGACAGCGTCTACTTCAGCGAGGTATCGCCCCGGCCTCACGATACCGGGCTGGTGACCTGTATTTCACAAAACCTTTCCGAATTCGCCCTGCATGTGCGCGCAATTCTCGGCCTGCCCATTCCGGTCATTCGCAGCAACGGCCCTGCCGCCTCTGCCGTGATTCTGCCTCAGGGCAAGAGCAGGCAGCCGGTATTTGGCAATATCGATGGCGCGCTTCAGGAGGCGGATACCGCGATCATGCTCTTTGGCAAGCCGGAAATCGCCGGTCGCCGCCGCATGGGCGTGGCCCTCGCCCTCGGCAACGACATTGAAGAGGCCAAGGCCAAGGCCCAAAGGGCGGCAGGGGCGCTTACTGTCAGCATGTAGCGGCAGACTTGTACTGTATGCCTCCGGCGGCCGGGGCTCTGCCCCGGACCCTGCTGGGGGAAATCATTTCCCCCAGACCCCCTCACTTTGCTTTGCAAAGGATGGAGAGCCCCGTACCCGCAATTTCTGAAAAGCGGCTGCGTATTACACCTTAAGATGGAGAAAGCTGATGTGTCTTGCTGTTCCCATGCAGGTTGCCGAAGTGTCAGCGGATGGAATAGCCCGCTGCCGGGTCGGAGAAAGCGATACCTATGTGACGACTTCAACCGCCCTGCTTCCGGAAGCCCCGAAGCCTGGAGAATACGTCATCGTGCATGCCGGCTTTGCCCTGCGCACGCTTGAACCGGCTGATGCCGAAGAAACGCTGAAGCTTCTGCGCGAGATTCTCGCTGCGTCCAAAGCCGAAGACTGGGCTTAGGGCCTCAATGAATGAGGGCTGAACCTAAAATTCCAGTTCGCCCAGCAATTCCCGCAGTCGCTCCGCCACCTGGGCCTGTCCGAAACGGCGGGTAATCAGGGCGGCATTACGCAATAATTCCGGGGGCACTTCCCCCCTGGCAACCCGGTGCATGGTCCCCACCAGGGTCTCTTGATCTATTTCCGCCCAGCGCATATCCGGGGTAAAAAGCGGAATCCGGGCATGCATTTCTTCCGATACGGGAACCATGCTGTACGGCACGGGAAAACTGTTGGTCGCATCCATGAAATCCATATTGCCGGAATAAGCGGTAGCGATTACCGCCTTGCCGTATGCCATGGCCGTAGACAGGCTCAAGCCCCAGCCTTCCGCATGATGAGGACTGACATAGGCATCTGACAGCATATGCAGGGCCGCCATCTGCCCTTCCGTTAAATCCCCGCTGATGCAGTGCACGCCGGGAATGCCCGAATAGTCGAAATCAATCCGGTACTGCTTGATGAAAAGCAGGGGCTTGCGGGCCATAAGAGAACGCAGGGCGGAAAAAGCCGCGAGCAAGGCCCGGACGTTTTTACGCGGATTGATGGAATCCAGAACAGAAAAGAAGCGAAAACCCGGCCCCTGCCCTTGCATGACAGCCGCTGCAAAGGCCCTTTCCGCCTTGTCCGGCCTGGTGCGCTTCACAACATGGGGCAAGGTGCGAACCCTGGAAAAGGCCTGAGCGAAACTCAGACGGGAAAAGTCCGAAGGCGTCCAGACCGCCGCGACATGGCGCAAAGGGGGCGCAAAACGGGGAGTCAATTTTTCATTTTCCCAAACGCTGTAGGCAACGCAGGGCCGCTTTTTCAGTTCCGGCAAACGCGAAAACAGGGCATCAAAATTTACGGGTTCATCGTGTACAATGGCAATATCCGCATGCGCAATCGCCGCTTCTTGCGTACATACGGTATGTCCCAGCGATTCCAGGCAGGCTATGTAGGCCAGCCCGGCCAGGCGGTGGCTTATATACTTGCTCAGGTGATAGTAAACGCGCACTGGCATTCTCCTGAACAGACAAGTGATGACTTTAGGCAGTGTCGTCACAAGTGTCTTTTTGCCCCCGGCTTCGTCAGATTTCGCCTTTTATTCCGGTCGAGTACCGTAAGAGTACACTCCCTTCATAAAAGGCTCATCTTCCTTGCCGGAGAACAAAAATCCATCTCGTAACGACACTGCCTAGGGCTGCCTCTAGATAGAAATTTTCTAAAATATTTCTGGAAAAACTCTGTCCGGCATCAAACTTGCTTACTCCGGCTCATGTATGGAAAAAGGGAAAAACTTGCAGCCAAGGAGCCGCCGTGAGTAGCGCCGATACCCAGCCTCTGCCTCCCGCAGACCCGCTTTCCCTTGCTCCTACCGCTGCCGAAAGCCCCGGCAGCCTCTCTCCAAATGCAAGCGAGCCTTCCGAACTCTCTCAAACAATCCGGGAAGCCAGTCTGGCCTCCGTCATGCCCGGACTTCAAGCGGCCTTTACGCTACTCAGCGGAGCGCGTGGGCAGACAAAGGAAGCCGGAGGGCGAATGCTGGAAAAACTTTCCGCCAACATCACGCTGTTGCAGGACAGTTTCATGGAGGCGCTGTACGAAAAGCTGGAAAGCCTCGGCGCGGATATTTCCGCCAAGCTGACCGTGCGCCTTGATGATGCAGCCAGACTCGCCGTGAGCGGGCAGCACCCTGATGCGGCGCAAATCAACCGCCTGCTGGATACAGACCCGGAACTGAGCGCGGCCTTTGTGGAAATAGCCACGCAATCCGCAGCCCTGCGCGATCTGCGCAGCCTGCACGCCCTGACTCGCTGTGAAGAGGCCGCACAAGCTTACTCCGCCCTGGCCGTAGGCCCCGGTGAGTGCGTCTATCAACTCAGCCTCAAGGGTGAGATGAATCATTTCTATTTTACGCGGTAGACCCCTGCCAGCCTGTGTATCGGTTGGAGCCATCTTTTTTCTCTGTGGGCTCCGCCCACACCCGCCGGGGGCCACAAATCCAAAATAAACTCCCCTGCACCCCCCCCTTTTTGCTTTGTTTGCGCGAAGCGCAAGCAAAGCAAAAAGGGGGGGTCTGGGGGAAATCATTTCCCCCAGACGGGGTTTGGGGCGGTAGCCCCAAATGAATGAGGTCTGAGCCTGGATTATTTCTTTTTCAGCCAGGGCATCATATCACGCAGTTCGGTACCCACTTTCTCAATGGGATGTTCGGCTTGCAGGCGGCGCATGGCCTTGAAACCCGCCATGTTGGCCTTGTTTTCCAGAATGAAGTTGCGCGCAAAAGTTCCCTGCTGGATGTCGCGCAGCACGGCCTTCATTTCCTTTTTGGTTTCTTCGGTGATAATGCGCGGTCCGGTCACGTAATCGCCGTATTCGGCGGTATCGCTGATGGAGTAGCGCATTCTGGAAAGCCCGCCCTCGTAGATCAAATCCACAATCAGCTTTACTTCGTGCAGGCATTCAAAGTAGGCCATTTCCGGGGCGTATCCGGCTTCCACCAGGGTTTCGTACCCGGCCTGAATCAGGGCGGAAAGGCCGCCGCAGAG
>DBDO01000223.1:4547-17543 GCA_002293605.1 Desulfovibrionaceae bacterium UBA930 | reverse complement strand
ATAACGCCGGAACGCGCGCCGCCCACGCCCTTGGCATAGGCCAGGGCCACATCCAGGGCTTTACCCGTGGCGTTCTGATGAATGGCTACCAGGCAGGGCACGCCGCCGCCTTCCACATAGGTGCGGCGCACCAGGTGGCCGGGGCCTTTGGGCGCGATGAGGAACACGTCCACATCGTTCGGGGGCGTAATCTGGCTGAAGTGGATGTTGAAGCCGTGGGCGAAAAGCAGGGCCTTGCCCGCTGTCAGATGCGGCTTGATATCGCGCTCATAGACTTCGGCCTGAAATTGATCCGGGAGCAAAATCATGATCACATCAGCTTTGGCAGCCGCTTCAGCGGCGGACATGGGCGCAAAGCCGTGCTCTTTGGCCAGCTCATAGTTGGCACCGCCGGAGCGCTGCCCGACCACCACATTAAGCCCGGAATCGCGCAGGTTTTGCGCGTGGGCGTGCCCCTGGCTGCCGTAGCCGATGATGGCGATGGTTTTGCCTTTCAATACGGACAGGTCCGCATCCTTCTCATAATATACCTTCATGATTGCTCCTTTATAGATACACTCGCGTCAGCACTGCCTAAGAGTCGCGCTGCATACTGCGCTTCATAGCCATAGTGCCGGTTCTTGCCATTTCTTTGATGCCGAAACGGTTGAGCAGATTGATCACCGCTCCGATTTTTTCATAGTTGCCGGTAACTTCTAGGGTTAAATCCAGAAGACTCACATCAACCACCTTGCAGCGGAAAATATCGGCTATGCGCAGCACCTCGCCCCTGCGCGAGTCGTCCGCCTGCACCTTGATCAGCATCATTTCCCGCTCCACGGCGGCCAGTTCCTGAAAATCGACCACCTTGATCACAGTGACCAGCTTGCGCAGTTGCTTGATGATCTGCTCAATGATCTGCGCATCGCCCGAGGTGGTGATGGTCATGTGCGAGACGCCGGGCTCAAGCGTCTGGGCCACGTTCAGCGACTCGATGTTGAAACCCCGACCGCTGAAGAGGCCCGCCACACGGGAAAGCACCCCAGGTTCATTCTCTACCAGCACGGAAAGTACATATCTCACGACCTGCCTCCTAACAGCATTTCGCGCTTGATGATAAGCCCTGCGCCTTGGGGCGGGGCGGCGCTTACGCCGCCCCCGCTCAGGGCTTTTTCGGTGTGAAAATATCTACACCAACAGCATTTCGTCCAGACCCTTGCCAGCCGGGACCATGGGGTAGACATTCTCTTCGCGAGCCACGCGCACGTCCACAATAACCGGATTCGGCGAAGCCAGGGCCTTTTGCAAGGTAGGCACAAGATCGGCCTCTTCCGTAATGCGGTAGCCTTCCGCACCGTAGGCATCGGCAAGCTTCACAAAATCGGGCTGGCCGTCCATGGGCGTGCACATGTAATTCTGCTTGAAGAACAGTTCCTGCCACTGCCGGACCATACCAAGGTAACAGTTGTTGAGGATGATTACCTTGACCGGCAGCTTGTTATGCACGATCGTGGCGAACTCCTGACTGTTCATCTGGATGGAGCCATCGCCCGCTATGCAGATCACGCGCCGGTCCGGCATGGCGATTTGCCCGCCCATGGCGGCGGGAAGGCCGTAGCCCATGGTGCCGAGCCCGCCCGAGGAAAGAAAACTGCGGGGGGTCGTGTATTTGAAAAACTGGGCGGCCCACATCTGGTGCTGCCCCACTTCCGTGGCAATAACGGCATCGTCATCCTTCACCAGTTCGTATACAGCCTCAATAACCTGCTGAGGCTTGATTTCGCCGTTGCGCACGTAGCTTAAGGGATTGCCCTTTCTGTAGCGGTCCAGTCCGGCCAGCCAATCCTTGTGCTCGTTTGGCCAGTCCTTTTCTTCGGCCCGCGCCGCCAGCACTTCGGCAAGACCGATCACGGCTTCGCGGCAGTCGGCCACCACAGGCACATCCACACTCACGTTCTTGCGTATGGAGGTGGGGTCGATATCAATATGTATTATGCGTGAATTGCTTGCAAAAGCGGATATTTTTCCGGTCACCCGATCTGCGAAGCGGCTGCCCACGGCAATCAGCACATCCGCCTCGCCCACGGCTTTGTTGGCGGATACGAAACCATGCATGCCCACCATGCCGAACCACAGGGAGTGCGTGCCCGGAAAACCGCCCAGGCCCATAAGGGTGGAGACGACTGGAATTTGATAGCGCATGGCCATATCGGTAAGCACACCGCTCGCATTGGAGCTGATAACGCCGCCGCCCATGAGAATGAGCGGTTTTTTGGCCTTGACGAGCAGCTCCGCCGCGCGGCGGAGCTGCACGAGGTTCGGCTTGTATGTGGGGTTATAGCTGCGCATGCGCACGTCTGCCGGCCATACGAATTCGCCTTTGCCGGTCATAACGTCCTTGGGCAGATCGACCAGCACGGGGCCCGGCCTTCCTGTTCTGGCCAGGTAAAAGGCTTGACGGATAATCCCGGAGAGATCCCTGATGTCCTTGACCAGGTAGTTATGCTTGGTGCAGGGACGGGTAATGCCCACGATATCGACTTCCTGAAAGGCGTCGTTGCCGATAAGGCGGGTGGGCACCTGCCCGGTAAACACGACCAGGGGAATGGAGTCGCAGTAGGCAGTGGCAATGCCGGTTACCGCGTTGGTGGCACCGGGGCCGGAAGTAACCAGGCACACGCCCACCTTGCCGGAGGCGCGCGCGTAGCCGTCCGCCGCATGCACGCCAGCCTGTTCGTGCCGCACTAAAATCGTCTTGAGCGCGTCCTGATGGCGGGAAAGCTCGTCAAAAACTTCGATGACGGCACCGCCGGGATAGCCGAATATGGTATCGACCCCTTCGCGCTTGAGACATTCCATCAATATTTGGGCTCCCGTGAGCTCCATGCGAACTAACCCTCCTTGGTGGCGTATTCTCTCAACAGAGCCACCATTTTGGTTTTCCCCTCAAGTTTCTGTTTTTTCATCTGGCGGACTTGCTGTTCCTCCGCCGGGGTCAGAAATTTTTTTCCCTCCAGTTTCTCAAGCTGCTTTTCATAGAGAATGTGGTCATCCCACAAGCTTTTGAGATCGGGATGGCTAGGTACCAGTTGTTCAAGCAGTTCCAACTCTTTTTTCTCCACGATGCACCTCCGGTTATATGCCGTTGCGACATTTTCCAAACAAACTCAAAAGTTTTTTTGAAAAACGCCCTTCTGCGCTCAGGCCTCTTCTCAAGATGAAAGTCTGCTCCAGTCCGGTTCCTCCTCAGCGAGCACAAGCAGCCGTTTCTGGCGGCCGCTTTCCCCTGAAAGCAAGCTCACCTTTGCGCTGCGCAAGGCAAGCGCCTCGGCCACAAAGGCGGTCAGAAGCTTGTTGGCCTTGTTTTCCACTGCGGGAGCCGCAATCCGGATGCACAAACGCCCGTCCCGCACTCCAGAAAATTCCGACTTTCTGGCCCCCGGCTGTACCCTGATCAGCAGGCTCCACTCCCCTGCCCCCGCAGGAGAGACAAAGACCGGCCGCAACCTTGCTCCGGCCAGGGCCGCATTTTTTTGTTCAGCCGCCATATTCTCCGGCAGGACCACGCGCCGCAGCCCGTTTGTCCGCCGCCCCTTCGGAGCCGCCCTTGTGGGCAAGAGCGCCCGTGCCTGCCTCATTCCGGGCC
Organism: Desulfovibrionaceae bacterium UBA930; assembly: GCA_002293605.1. Taxonomy (GTDB): domain Bacteria; phylum Desulfobacterota; class Desulfovibrionia; order Desulfovibrionales; family Desulfovibrionaceae; genus Frigididesulfovibrio. Next base: position 13,918 of record DBDO01000223.1, on the reverse strand, counting down.
TCGTTTCTTCTGCCCAGGGCCGCAGCGGCGCGCTCCATGCGGGCGTCTTCCATCTGTCCAAGTTCCAGCAGTTTCAAGTGGCCCTCTATTACGGAGCGCACTTTAAACTCAAACTGCGCTTTCAGTTTACGCGCTTCGGAAATTTCATCAAGGATGCGCGCCAGGCGCAAATTGGCCTGATTGGTCAAATTCTCCCCCCGGTTCTGGGCGGACTCGATAATCAGCTGGGCCTCTTTCTGGGCCGCAGCCTTCATCTCTTCCATCATGCGCTGCGAGGCCAGCAGGGTTTCACGCAGGGCGTTTTCCCGGGCCGCGTATCCTGCCAGACGCTCTTCAAGCTTGGCAAGCTGATTGGCAAGACGCACGCGCTCATCGCCGAGCCTGGCCATGGCATCGGCTACGTCCTGAAGATAGCCGTCCACCTCTTCAGGACTGTAACCGCGCAACACGCGGGAAAAGCTGTGATTGAGAAGATCGATGCGGTTGACGGCCATGCGCTCCCCTTGCCGGGCTAGCGGTGAGTCAAAGGGCTCGCTGTGAAAATGCTCTAACGGATCAAGGCGACCATTTCATACAGGGACTGAAGCACGGCCGTCCGTACAAAACTCAAAAGGACAAGCAGTACCAGCGGCGCAAAATCAATGCCCCGTGCATAGACGAAAGGCAAATATTTGCGGATGCGCCAAAAGGCCGGTTCCGTCAGGTTGCGCAGCAGGCGGACGATCGGATTGTAGGGGTCCGGCCTGAACCAGGAGACCAGGCAGGCAACAAACACAATTCCCATGTACAGCATGAGCAGGGTATCAAGAACATGCACGAGAGCGGTCAGAATATTGGCCAGAATGAACATGCTGCCTCCAGGCAGTCAAAGCGCGAAAACGCCGACCGGGAAAAAGAGGGCTGCCCGGGTTACAGGGTGAAGCGCCGGGAGAGGCACCGGATTCGCAAAGCCATCATATAACGATTACCAGCCTTCCACAAGAGGAGTGATGAGCGTTATCATGGCAGGAAAGCCGTCTAAATGCAGCTGTGCCTTAAGAGCGGGGTTGCGGTAGGCCCAGAACGGCACTCCCGCGCTCTTCGCGGCCTGCCCGTCCACTCTGGAATCACCCAGAAAGGCGATTTCTCCCGGCTTGAGGTCCCAATCGTCCAGAATGCGCAAAAGGCCATCAGGATAGGGTTTGGGCTGGCAGTTTCCGGCAGTCATGATCGGGTTGAAAAAAGACTCCAGACCGAAATGGCGCAAAAGTTCTTCCACGGCAGTGCTGCGGTTGGTGAAAATACCAAGACGCAGTTCGTGCTGCTTAAGCCAGTGCAAAAGCTCCATAAGGCCAGGCTCCACGGTGAGAAGCGGCAGAATGCGCTCCCGGTAGTTGATGCTTTTACAGGCCCTTTCCGCCTCCTCCTGGCGTTCGGGGGGAATAATACGGGTCAGGGCCTGCCCCACCGAGGCCATCTGGCAATAGTCCTCCTCCTCCGCAGTCAAACGCGGCAGGTGCAGGGCCTCGCGAATAAGGTTGTAGTACTCCATATTGGAGGAGCGGGAATCCAGAATCACCCCGTCTATGTCAAAAACCAGACCGCGCAGCGTATGCTGCCGCTTTTGGCTGTTTGCGCTCATGCCTGCCCTTCCTCCTTCGCCCCCTGCACGGCTCCCGTTCCAGGACTGACAAGCAGCAGTTCCACATCGCGCGCAAGCCAGGGTCTGCCAGCGGGAAGTCCCTGCCTGCCCGCAAGACTCCAGCCGGGCAAACGGACATAGCGCAGATCCGCACGCAGAGCCTGGGGCCAGGCGGCGCACAGCTTTGCCCGCTCTTCGGGAAGGGGCTGCAACAGCGCGTCCAGGTCCGCCGCCATGCGCTCGTCAGCGCTCAAAAGCAGCGCCCGCTCGGGCAAAAAGGGAAGAAGCGCATCCAGCATCACGCGCCAGGGTACAGCCGGGGCAGCAGACAAGGGTCTGGCAATCTCCCCGGCCAGGCACCCTGCCTCGCCCTCTTCCGGCAAAGCCCCTTCTCCCAGGGCTGCGGCAAGAGCTGCCTCAGCCTTCTGAAAACGCTTTTCCAGAGAGGAAAGCTCGGAGGCCCGCTCCTCCAGCGAATCCGCCAGAAGCAACACTTTCTGGCAGTTCACCAGGGCCTCCCGCTCCCCTGACGCGCGCTCCACAGCAGAGGCGGCACTGGCCGCATCGCCCGAGACAAAGGCATCCAGGGCAAGGGCTTCATCCGAACGAACGGCCCCGGCCTTTTTTTGTGCGGGTCTGTCCTCCCAGGCGGTCAGCTGACGCAAAAAACCGTCCGAAGACAGCTCTTCGCCCATGCGCAGCATTTCGTTCAGCGCGGCCCGCGCCTCCCTGGGAGCGAGCGGCAAGGCGCGGCGGACCCCGGCCAGGGCCGCATTCTCCGCTTCCGAAGCGCCTTCATGCAGTCCGGACGGAAAAAAGAGCACCTCCGGGGGCAGGGTTCCGCCCAGGGATACGGCATGCAGCAAGGGTACATAAAAAACCGTCATGGACATGGCTGTTGCTCCTTGAATTGAGAGACGAAACGCTCACAGGGACCGCCGCATGCGGGCATGGCCAGAAGGCAGGCGTTCTGAAATCTGTGCCGACACCCGGCCAGGGTCTCGGGCGTTACCGGAGCGGAAAAATCCCGCTGCAGGCAGTCTGCGCCCCTGCCCCCGCAGCCGTGCTTTCTGTCGTTCCAGATACGCGCAGCAAGCCTTTCCGAAAGACCGAACACTTCCGCCCTGTCGAGAAAGTTGTCCCAGTCAGCGATCATCCCGGCAAGAACCGGGCAGCGCAAATCCGGCTCAAGGCCGGGATTGACCGTTTCGGAATACAGACACACACCGCCGGAATAATAGCGGCAGGTCCGGAAGGAAAAGGGCGCTTCCACAACAGTCTCCCTTAGGGGCGTTCATCTGCCCGCTCGTCCGCGATAAAGCCCGAAGGCTCCGCCGGGGGCAAAGGCCCGCCAAGCGCAGACTGAAAAAAGGAAAGCAGAAAATCATCACGGGCGGCGCTCAACTCCTGCCGGGCGTCCCCGACCATTCTGCCGCAGATGGCACCGAGATTCAGCATACTGTCTCTGGAACAGTCAGCAAAGAGTGAAAAGTGATCCGCTTCCGGCAGGTGCAAACGCATGGGCTGGGTCGGCAAATCAGTAAAATACGGATAAGCGTGCCGTTGCGGAGGATAGAGGCCGTCCCGTCCGGCTTCCATAAGGGCCACAGGCGTGCGAAGCCCCGCCAGAGCATCTCTGCCAAAGAGCATGCCGCCCGCTGGTGCCAAGAGGGCAATACCCCGGATTTGCCTGAGTTCCGGGGCCCGCCTGTAGGCCTTTACAGCGGGATCAGCGGTTATGGGGGCGCTGTCCGGCCTGAGGGCTTCGACCTCCTCTTCCAGGGAAAAGCGAAATACCGGAGCATCGGCCAGCGGGGCAGGGGCAAAGGCTCCGCCGGACTCCATGCCGCCAAAAAGCGGGACAGCCTGAAAATCCAAGGCCAGAGCGGCATTTTGCAAAGGCTCCTGCACAGCGCCTTCCTCCCCGGCAGGGGGAGGCTGCATGTCCCGGCCCTCCCGCACGCTGTCAGCGGAAGAACCGAAGAGACGTTCCAGTAAAGAGGGCGGCGCGGCATCGCCATTCAGCGCAGCCTTGTTTTCCTCGTCAGCCGGAGCCTTTGGCAAGGGAAGCGCGGCAGGCACAAGCGGCGGAGCAAAAAGGGCAAGGGGCGGCAGGAGTGCCCTTGGCCCTTGTTCTTGCTCCAGAAAGGCAAGAGCGGACGAGATTTGCTCAAGCCGCTCCCTGGTCCAGGGGGCGCAAAAGGCATCCTGGGGTTGGGCGCTCCCACAGTAGCCTTGCAGGCGGGAAAAATCCGGCGCGGCCCCGGCAAGTTGCATGACGCTTATGGCACCAAAGCCAATGCCCAGCAGACCGATGCGGGATTCATCCGCGTGCGGGGCAAACTCCGGCGTGCCAAGCACGGTTTCCAGGGCACGAAGCAAATGACGGGGCCGATCGCGAAGCAGGAGGGCTGTATGGATGCCCTCGCTCGCATTCTGATTGTCCCCCGTATGGGCCGGAACAATGACGATCATGCCCCCGGAGGCCAGAGCCACAGCCAGATCGCTATTGGCAAAGCGCCCGCTGGCAGTGTCATGGGATACAAGAACGAGGGGGTAAAAACCGGGAAGCACCCTGCCGCCCTGTGCGGATTCCACAATCCAGCCCTCGCGGACGGCATTCGAGGCTGCACTGCGGCCCGGATACCACACGGAAAAATCCAGCCGCTCCCCGCTGTGGGCCTCCCATACGCCAAAGCTGCGCATGGCTACGGGATAGCGTTCGGACGCGCTTCCCCCGGCATGCGTCAAGGCCGGAAACAGCAGCCCCGAAAGACAAATAATGAAGAAAAAAAGAACCCTGAGGCCAGGGAGCAAGCGCACACGCATTGAAAATACATAGCCCAGGACCAAGGGAACAGCAAGCGGGGAATAGGCGCCGCTGCCGGAGGGTTCCGGGGAGGCAGCGCCTCCCCGGATTGTGATACAGACTCTATGCTACTTTATAGAATGCGCTGGCCGCTGCATTGCACACCGGGCACTTGTCCTCGTGCGGCCCTTCATGGGTATAGCCGCATGCGGAGCAGAGGTAGTAATCCACCTCTTCAAGCTTTCCCTGAGCGTCCAGAGCTTTTTTGTACAATTGGGAGTGGATTTCCTCCACAGCATTGACCCAGCCGAAATACTTGTGGGCGGCTCTTTCGCCTTCCTGCTCCGCCTCCTGTATCATTTCCGGATACATCTTGGTGAATTCGTAGGTTTCACCGGAAATAGCGTCCTTAAGGTTGCTCAAGGTGTCGCCGATTTTTCCGGCGCTGCGCAGATGGGCATGAGCATGAATGGTCTCAGCCTCGGCAACCGCGCGAAAAAGCTTGGCCACTTGGGGGAGGCCTTCTTTTTCCGCTTGCTTGGCATAAGCAAGATATTTACGGTTGGCTTGGGATTCACCGGCAAAAGCGGACAGCAAGTTTTCGTGAGTTTTGGACACGGTGTCACTCCTTGTTTAAATCGTTATTAATAATAATTACTATTAATCTCTCTTTTTATTTTTGTAAAGAGGAAAAAGGCTTTTTTTCCTCTTTAGGTATGAGCTGTCAGGCTGGTAACATTGGGGCGCGGCATGAGAAGAGGGTCAAAAAGGGCAAAAAATATTGCAGGGGAGTTTGCCTGAAGACATGCAAAGGCGGCATGTTTTCATAGCTTTCCGCAGGAAGAAAAAGGCAGGCAAAAGGGCAAAGCCGACAAAAGTTAAGGGTTCAATACATGCGGATATATTCGTCCAGACTCTCCGCATTGCAGTTGCGGCTGACCCAGTAGGCTGCCGACCAGACCATCAGGGCCGTGGCCTGGGTATCGTCCAGGCGTTTGATTTTTGCCTCCAGGGCGCTTTTGCTGGCTCCATGCATGGCGTGCAGGTTGTTTATTTCACAGGCGTCCATGACCCGCAGGAGCAGATAGGAGGCGCGGGTCGTATCCGGAAGCAGACGCACATCTTTATGCGCCTCGACAATAGTTTTCAACTCCGCAGGGCTAAACGCCCCTTTAAGCGACAGTATCGCCCGAAAAAAGGTATCTACGGCCCAGGGCAAAATGAATTCCGCCCCCGCGCTTTTGGTGCGAAAATAGTCCTTCAGCCAGCGTTCCTGCTCTTCATTGATCCTGGCGGCTACCTGGGGCATGCTTCCTCCATGGACGATCAAGCCTATAGTTTTTTGCACTTTACGGCGCTGTTCCAAGAAAATCAAGAGTAAATCTAGAAAAATTTGCTCCGAAACAGTTTTTAAGACTGCTAAAGTATATTTTTCAAAAAAAAGTATGGAATATCGGGCGCAGTTAAATTATACTTGTATTTATCCATAGTTAGTTTACAAGTTGTCCTTTATCCTCTTTATCGGGCTGCTGGCAGCATCCGCAAGGCTTGCCTTGCCGCCTCAGCTTCGCTTCGATGCCTCAGAGCGCCCAGACAAACAGCCTGGGCTCGCGCGGGCCCTTTTCAGGCCTTTGCAAAAAGCTCTTCTTTACAAGGCGGGCAAGAGGATTTACCTGAACGTTCTCAAAGCAAGGAGCGATATATGTGCGGCATCATCGGCTATACCGGGCACAGACCGGCCGTGCCTTTTATTATTGAGGGGCTGCGCCGGCTTGAATACCGGGGCTACGACTCTTCCGGCGTTTGCTATGCGCAAAGCGGCCGACTCAACGTTGTGCGCGCCGAGGGCAAGCTTGCGCTGCTGGAAGACAAGCTCGCAAACATGGAGGTTTCCCTCGCCACGACCGGCATGGGCCATACCCGCTGGGCCACGCACGGAGCGCCCACGGAAAATAACGCGCACCCGCACCGCTCTTCCCGGGGTGAGCTGTGCCTCGTTCATAACGGCATCATCGAAAATTACCAGGAGCACAAAAACGCCCTTATCGGCAAGGGCTACTGCTTTTCCTCCGATACGGACACGGAAGTGCTGGTCAATCTTATCGCGGACGAGCGCGCGGCAGGCATGCCGCTTTTGCAGGCCTTTGCCAATGCCCTGAAAAAGGCGCAAGGCGCTTTCGCCCTGGCCCTGATGTCCCCTGAAGAGCCTGACGTTGTTTATGCGGCCAGGCATTCCGCCCCCCTGCTGCTTGGCATCGGACAAGGGGAAAACTTCGTGGCTTCGGATATCCCGGCCTTTCTGCCCTATACACGGGATGTCGTCTTTCTTGAAGACGGAGAAATAGTACGCATCACTCCGGGCACATGGCAGGTTTTTTCCATAGAAAGCCTTGAGCCCCTGGACAAGCGGACGCATCATATAGAATGGGATTTGCAAGCCGCCCAAAAAGGGGGGTTCAAGCATTTCATGCTCAAGGAGATCTTTGAGCAACCCCGCGTTATTGCCGACTGCATGGCCGGGCGCGTGGACATGGCCCGGCGCGAGGTCTCCATTCCGGAACTTGCAGATGCGAACATCCCCTCGCGCCTGCGCATTGTGGCCTGCGGCACATCCTTTCACGCCGGACTGTGGGCCGCCCCCTTGTTTGAAACATGGGCGGGCATTCCCACGACTGTGGAAATCGCTTCTGAATTCCGCTACCGCAGTCCCCTGCTTGAGGCAGGGGAAGCGGTGCTGGTGATAAGCCAGTCGGGGGAAACGGCGGACACCCTTGCCGCGCTTCGCATTGCCAGAGAAAAAGACTGCCCGGTCATCGGCGTCTGCAACGTGGTGGGCTCCAGCATCGCCAGAGAGGCGGACGCCGTGGTCTTCACCCAGGCCGGGCCGGAGATCAGCGTGGCCTCCACCAAAGCCCTTTCCAGCCAGATGACCGCCCTGCTGCTTATGGCCCTGTACTGGGGCCACAGGCGGGGCGTGCTCCCCGCAGGGGTCATGCAGGAAGCTTTACACGGGCTTTCCTCCCTGCCCGGCCATATGGAGAACAGCCTTCCCGCCTTGCGCGAACAGGCCAAAGGCCTGGCCAGACGCTACAGCGCCTGCAAGGGCATGTTCTTTCTGGGACGAGGGCAATCCTTTCCGCTTGCGCTGGAAGGGGCACTCAAGGTCAAGGAACTCTCGTACATCCATGCCGAAGGTTATGCCGCAGGAGAGATGAAGCACGGCCCCATAGCCCTTATCGAACCGGACTTTCTCTCCTTTTTCCTTGCTCCGCACGATGCCCTTTTCGCCAAGTCAAAGTCGAACCTGGAAGAGGTACAGGCCAGAAGCGGCCCTGTGATCGTGCTCACCAATCCGCATACCGAAGGCAAAGAGCTGCGCGCCGCCGAAACCTGGACCCTGCCCGAAGCCTGGGGACCCTTGAACGGCTTTTTGATGCTCTGCGCCTTGCAGCTTTTCAGCTATGAAACCGCCACCTGCCTGGGCAAGGATGTGGACCAGCCGCGCAACCTCGCCAAGAGCGTGACCGTGGAATAGCCTGGCCCAGCCTTGCCGGAAGGTCCTGCCAACGCAGAACATATTGACAGCCCGGCAGCCTGGGTATATGACCTTGTGAACATTGTAACAAGGAGGAAAGCGTGAATATTTTGATCTTCGGCCCCAATGGCAGCGGCAAGGGAACCCAGGGCGCGCTTGTAAAGCAGAAGTACGATCTGGCGCATATCGAATCCGGTGCCATCTTCCGCGAGCATATCGGCGGCGGCACCGAACTTGGCAAACAGGCCAAGGCCTATATTGATCGCGGCGACCTCGTTCCTGATGACATCACCATCCCCATGGTGCTTGAAACGCTGAAGACCAAGGGTGCCAAGGGCTGGCTTCTGGACGGCTTCCCCCGCAACATGGTGCAGGCGCAAAAGTTGTGGGAAGCCCTGCAACAGGCCGATATGAAGCTGGATTACGTGATCGAAATACTGCTGCCCCGCGAAACGGCGAAAAACCGCATCATGGGCCGCCGCCTCTGCAAAAACGACAACAACCACCCCAACAATATCTTTATTGACCCGATTAAGCCGAACGGCGACAAATGCCGGGTCTGTGGCGGCGATCTTTCCGCCCGCTCCGATGATCAGGACGAAGGTGCCATCAACAAACGCCACGATATCTACTACGATACCAAGGAAGGCACCCTGGCCGCCGCCTATTTTTATAAAGACCTCGCCGCACAGGGCAAGACCCAATACATTGAACTGAACGGCGAAGGCAGCATCGACTCCATCAAGGATACGCTGCTTAAAGCTTTGGTGTAGGGCTTTCTGCCTGCTGGAGGGGCGCTGCCCCTCCAGACCTCCCCCGGCAAAGGGGGTGACCCCTTTGCAATCCCAATTTCCGAAAAGCGGCGCAGCCGCTTTTCGGCGATGGGGGTCACGGGGCATCAGGCCCCGTGCAGGAGCCCAGAGGGCAGAGCCCTCTGGCGGGGTATGGGGTGGAGCCCCACTACTTTTTTATTCCAGCCAAGCCCGTATATCGGCTATCTGCTTGCCTACCGATTCCGGCCCCGTGCCTCCCGGCGTTTCCCGGCGGGCCACGGCCCTGTCAAAATCAAGAACCGCGTAGACATCCTCCTGCACCAGGGGGGAGATATCCTGCAAGGCTTGCAGCGGCAGATCTTCCAGACCTGCCCCAATCGCTTCGGCAGCGGCCACGGCCCGGCCAGTGCAGTGATGCGCCTCCCGGAAAGGGAGCCCCTTGCCCACCAGGTAGTCAGCCAGCTCGGTGGCGTTAAGAAAGCCCCTGTTCATAGCCTCGCGCATGCGCTCGGGCACAAAGCGCAACTCCCGCAGCATTCCCGCCATCAGCCGTAAAGACAGGCCCACGGTTTTGTCCATATCCAGAAAAGGCTGCTTGTCTTCCTGCAAATCGCGGTTATAGGTCATGGGCAG
>DBDO01000223.1:0-4512 GCA_002293605.1 Desulfovibrionaceae bacterium UBA930 | reverse complement strand
GGATTCTTTTTCTGGGGCATGATGCTCGAACCCGTGGCATAGGCGTCCGGCAAGCGCACATAGCCGAAAGCCGGGTTGGCCCAGAGAATTATATCCTCGCACAGGCGGGAGAGGTGCAGCATGGTCAGGGAGCCGCAGAACAGGGCCTCCAGCACAAAATCCCGGTCGGAAACCGCGTCCATGCTGTTGCCGAACACGCCGTACATGCCAAGTTCCCCGGCCACAAAGGCAGGATCAAGAGGGTAGCTTGTCCCGGCCAGGGCCGCAGCGCCCAGCGGGCAGACCCTGATCCGCCTGTCGGCCTCGGCAAGGCGCTCGGCATCGCGCCTGAACATGGCGGCATAGGCCAGCAGATGCTGGGCCAGGCTCACCGGCTGCGCGGGCTGCATGTGCGTGTAGCCGGGCAGCAGAACGGAAACATGCGCCTCTGCCTGCTCCACAAGCACGGCAGTCAGCTCCCGCAGCAGCATGTCCCACTGCCGGACAGCGTCCGAAACAAAAAGGCGAAAGTCCAGAGCCACCTGATCATTACGGCTTCTGCCCGTGTGCAGCTTTTTGCCGACCTCCCCGACAAGTTCGGTCAGCCGACTCTCTATATTCATGTGTACGTCTTCCAGCGCGGCCTTCCAGACAAAGCGCCCGGCTTCAATCTCTTCCAGAATGCTTTGCAAGCCCGCGCACAAGGCTTCCGCCTCTTTTTGACTGATTACGCCCTGCCGGGCCAGCATCCGGGCATGGGCCCGCGACCCGGCTATATCCTGCCGGTACAAAGCCCGGTCAAAAGAAACAGACTCCGTGTACTCTTCCACCAGTGCGTCCGGACCCTCGGCAAACCTGCCGCCCCACATTTTTTTTGTGCTCATAATTTGGATTTTTCGTTACAGCGTACAAAGCGCAAATTTATGCGGGGCTCCGCCCCACACCCCGCTGGGGGAAATGATTTCCCCCAGCCCCCTCACCTCCGAAAAGCGGCTCTGCCGCTTTTCGGTAATGGGGATGCAAGGGGGTCACCCCCTTGCTGGGGGAGTTTGAGGGGGCAAAGCCCCCTCAAGGTATTACCGCCCCTTGGCGTAGCCTTGAATGCGCAGGCCATTCAGGCGGATGAAGCCAGCAGCATCAGCCTGGTTATAGACTTCATCGCGCTCAAAGGTGGCCAGATCCGCGCGGAACAGGGAGTAGGGGGATTTTCTGCCCACCGGCCAGACATTGCCCTTATAGAGTTTAAGGCGCACCGTGCCGCTCACCCGCTCCTGGCTTGTATCCATAAAGGCCTGCATGGCCTCGCGTTCCGGCGCGTACCAGAAACCGTTGTATATAGCGGCGGCATAGTTCGGCAGCATGGCGTCCCGCTGGCGCATGACCTCGCGGTCCAGGCAGATGCCCTCCAGATCGCGGTGAGCCGCATGGATGATGGTTCCGCCCGGCGTTTCATAGACGCCGCGCGACTTCATGCCCACAAAGCGGTTCTCCACCATATCGATGCGTCCGACACCATGCTTGCCGCCAAGCGTATTCAGGGCTTTGATCAGGGCGGCGGGGGAAAGACTCTGGCCGTTCACGGCAATAGGGTCCCCGCGTTCGAAGTCTATTTCCACATACTCCGGGGTGTCCGGGGCCTTTTCCGGCGGAACGGTCATAATATAGCTGCCGGGTCCGGCTTCGTTCCAGGGGTCTTCCAATTCCCCGCCTTCAAAGGAGAGGTGCAGCATATTGCGGTCCATGCTGTAGTGTTTGGAACCGGAGGACAGGGGAATGCCGTGTTGTTCCGCAAAGGCATTGAGATCCGTACGCGACTTTAAGTTCCAGACGCGCCAGGGGGCGATGACGGAAAGATCGGGCGCAAGGGCGTTGACGGAAAGCTCAAAGCGCACCTGATCGTTCCCCTTGCCGGTAGCGCCGTGCGCCACGGCGTCAGCGCCTTCTTTGGCCGCGATCTCGACCAGCTTTTTCCCGATCAGGGGACGGGCAATGGAGGTGCCCAGCAAATAGCGGCCTTCGTAAATCGCCCCGGAACGCATCATGGGAAAGATAAAGTCGCGCGCGAATTCTTCGCGCACGTCTTCAATATAAGCCTTGGAGGCCCCTGTGGCCTTGGCTTTGGCGTCCACGCCGGAAAGTTCCTCTTCCTGCCCGAGGTCGCAGGTCAGGGTAATAACTTCGCAGCCATACTCTTCCTTGATCCATTTAAGGATGACCGAGGTATCCAGCCCGCCGGAATAGGCGAGCACCACTTTTTTTATCGCTTTGCTCATCGCATTTGCCTGTTCTTATTGTTCGGAAAAAATCCATTCCAGAATCGCCATCTGCATGTGCAGACGGTTTTCAGCCTGATCAAAGACAATGGAGGCCGGGCCTTCAAAGACCTCTTCGGACACTTCCTCACCCCTGTGGGCGGGCAGGCAGTGCATGAATTTAGCGTCCGGAGCGGCCAAAGCCATAAGCTTTGCGTCTACGCAAAAACCGGCAAAGGCCTTTTCCCGGGCGCGCTGCTCCGCTTCCTGCCCCATGGAGGCCCAGACATCGGTATTGACGTAATTGGCTCCCTGTATGGCTTCAGCCGGGTCGCGCACCAGTCTGACCTTGGCCCCGCAATTCTGGGCTTCGGCCAGCAATTTCATATCCGGGTCATAGCCTTCCGGACAGGCCAGGGTGAGGGAAAAGCCGAAAAGCATGGCCGCTTCGATAAAGGAATTGGCCATGTTGTTGCCGTCGCCCACCCAGGCCACCTCTTGCGAGGCAAGAACGGGCGTGCGCTCGTACATGGTCAGCACATCGCTCATAACCTGACAGGGATGGCCCTGATCGGTCAGGGCGTTGATTACGGGAATACTCCCGTATTCCATAAGCTGATGCAGCTTTTCCTCGCCAAAGGTCCGCACAATCAGCGCGTCATTATAGCGGGAAAGCACGCGGGCCGTGTCTTTGAGCGGCTCAGAGCGGCCAAGCTGGCTTTCGGCCGGGGTCATCAGAATGCATTGGCCGCCGAGCCGCCGTATAGCGACTTCAAAAGAAATTCTGGTGCGCGTGGACGCTTTTTCAAAAATCAACACCAGCACCTTGCCATGCAGAAGTTCGCCGCGAAAGCCTTCCCGCTTCATCTGCCGGGCCCGGTTGATGAGAGGCAGGGCGTTTTTGCCAAGACTGCGGATATCAATAAAATGTCTGATCATGACTTCTCCGGATAAAGCGTGTCCTGCCCAAGCGCCTGAAAAACGACAAGGCGCGGCTCTGGAACGATTACGTGGTCAACATAGGGCCAAGGGCTGCCTTTGTAAAGAGGACGACTACAGCCTTTCAGGGCGCGCGCGCCTTGCCGGATATGAAAAAGAGCGCTAGCATGCTTCATGCTGCTGATACGAGTTCCTGCTATGGCCCCGGCACAAGGGTACGCCATGAGGCTACGCGCCTTGCTTTGCCTCTGCGCGCTTGTATGCTGCCTGTTGCTCCCGCCCCGCTCCGCCGCGCAAGATGCACAAGCCGCGCCCGCCCTTCTTACGGAACAGGCCGAGCCTTTGGCCCACGCGCCGAAATTGAGCGGTTTTACAGCAAGCCCCCTGAAGCCGAAGGAAAAGACAGGGCAAAGGCTTCTTGAGTTATGGAACGGCGCTTTGTCCCGTCATGTTCCGGAAAAAAGCTATGGAGAGAAGAGCAGCATCCTGCCCGCGCCCGAGCTGGCACAGTGGAGGAATCTTTCCAGGCTTATGCCTTCTTGGACACCGGAAAAAAAACTCCAGAACATCAACGGTTTTTTTAACTTTCGGGAGGCAAAAAGCGACCGCGACAACTATGGGCTTGAAGAGTACTGGGCCAGCCCGGAGGAATTTCTGGAAAAGGGCGGAGATTGCGAGGATTTCGCCATCGCCAAATATCTGGCCCTGCGCTATTTCGGCTGGCCGGAACAAAATTTGTGGCTTCTATTGCTAAAAAACGATAAAAACGGAGAACAGCACGCGGCCCTGGCAGCAGGTTTTGGCGAAAAACTGTTTATTTTGGATAATTTAAGCCGCCCCGTCTACCTGATTATTCCCGAAAAGCACTACTGGCGGAATTTCACGCCTCTGTATGCGATAAACAACCTGGGCCTGTGGTCCCTGGCTAAAGCCCCGTCCGGCGGGTAAGCACACGAACAGGCTGCGGCACAAAGGGAAAACCTAGCAAGGCGGATACAGGGAAAAAATCAGTGTTTCCTTATATGGGCTCGATGCGCACATAGAGATCGCCCTGCAACCCGCCGATCCTTCGCCCCATGCCTTTAAGGCGTATGGGCTTGCCCGGAGAGAATTCCTTGGGCAGCATGATTTCAAGCACCCTCGGCTTTTCCGAAAAGCCGTGCTGAATCTCCAGCCGCACCCGTGCGCCGGGCACGAGCGAAAGACCCGGAAGGCGCACCACCTGCTCATCGTCTATCTGCTTGCGCAGCCAATGCTTGACCTTGCCCAGCACGCCGCCGTCATCCGCCGCAGGCGGGCTCCCGTTGCCGCTTCGCGCCTGCGCGGCAAAGGCACCGGAGGG
>DBDO01000064.1 GCA_002293605.1 Desulfovibrionaceae bacterium UBA930 | reverse complement strand
CGCCGGGGCGGCGGCCTCTGCTGGCGGCAGGCAGGAAAAAAAGAGCGTCAGGACGCACAGGCATACCCTCAGCACTTCGAAGAAGCGTCCCGTTTGCGCCTGTCCCGCCATACCTCCTTCCTCCCGGCTGCACCCTTCGCCGCAGCTCGCCGTCACGGCCTGCGGTCCACAACTCCTTTTTNNCTTTGCCGGGAGAGTTTGAGAGGGCAGAGCCCTCTCAAGGGCTTTGTCATATGAAATAACTTCTATATAGATTATAAAATTTATCTATGTTTTTTTTAGAAATATACGGGGACGTAAAAAACTGCAAGAGAGTATCATAAAAAAAGATAGAGCCTCCTTCTGACTGATGACAAAGCCAGTCTGTGTTGTGGGCCTCCGCCGGATTCTCGCCAGGGGCTGCCTGCTTTGGCTGCGTTCGTCCTGAGCGAAATGAAGGCGAACTCATCTGGGCAAATGCTTTGCCGGGAGAGTTTGAGCGGGCAAATTTCTTTCAAAGTTTTTTTCCACAGCCTCCCCTGATTTTTACGCTTTGACAAAAGTAAAAAGCGTTTTATCTTAGCATTTGAAAAGTCCATATCCTAAACGAGGCTATCCATGACACATACCCCTGGTTCAGATAATAGCGATGCCTTCCCCTTTTCCCAGGAAAGCGCCGCTGAAATACATCCGGACGAGCCGGAAAGGTCTTCCGACGCTGAAAGCAATCCGGAACTGCCCCGCCGCCTCCCTGTATTGCCGGTGCGCGATGTGGTGCTCTTCAACTACACGATTCTACCTCTTTTTGTAGGCAGGGACGCCTCCGTGCAAGCCGTTGAGGCGGCCCTGCAAAAAAACCGCTACCTGCTTATTCTCACCCAGAAAGACGAACAGCAGGACAAGCCCGGCCCGGACGATGTGCATAGGCTTGGCACTGTGGTCATGATTATGCGCATGCTCAAGCTGCCGGACGGACGCTTGAAACTTTTGGTGCAAGGAATCAGCCGGGCGCGTGCCCTGGCCCTGACTGACGATAACGCCTATCTGGAAGCCGAAATACAGCCCTTGCCCGAGGCGGAGCGCGTTCCCTCCAGCGTGGCCCTGGAAGCCATGATGCGCACCGCCCGCGAACAGAGCGAACGCATTCTCGCTTTGCGCGGCATGGCCTCTCCGGATATTACCAACGTGCTTGGCAGCATTGACCACCCCGGCAGGCTGGCCGATCTCATCGCCTCAAACCTGCGGCTCAAGATTGTTGAAGCGCAGCAGTTGCTGGAAACGCTCGACCCGGTGGAGCGTTTGCGCATGGTCAACGAGCACCTGGTCAAAGAGGCCGAAGTGGTTTCCATGCAGGCCCATATTCAGGAAACGGCGCGCGAGGGCATGGACAAGGCCCAGCGCGAGTACTACCTGCGCGAACAGCTCAAGGCCATTCGCAAGGAATTGGGCGAAAATCCTTCCAACGAAGACGATGATATCGCCGAACTGGCTGAAGCCCTGGACAAGGCCAAGCTGCCGCCCGAGGCCCGCAAGGAGGCGGACAAGCAGTTGAAACGCCTGGCTTCCATGCATGCCGAATCATCCGAGGCCAGTGTTGCCCGCAACTATCTGGAATGGATCGCCGAACTGCCCTGGTCCAAACTTTCACGCGACCGCCTGGATATCGTCAAGGCCAGAACCATTCTGGATGCGGATCACTACGGGCTGGAAAAGGTCAAAGACCGTATTCTGGAATTTTTGTCCGTGCGCAAGCTGAATCCCAAATCCAAAAGCCCTATTCTATGCTTTGTGGGCCCCCCAGGCGTTGGCAAAACCTCGCTCGGTCGCTCCATCGCCCGCTCCATGGGCCGTCAGTTCCAGCGCATGTCCCTTGGCGGCATGCGCGATGAGGCGGAAATTCGCGGCCACCGCCGTACCTATGTGGGGGCGTTGCCCGGTCGCATCATTCAGAGCATCAAACAGGCCGGAACGCGCAACCCGGTGATCATGCTGGACGAAGTGGATAAAATCGGTTCGGATTTTCGGGGGGATCCCTCTTCCGCCCTGCTTGAGGTGCTCGACCCCGAACAGAACAACAGCTTCAGCGATCACTTCCTGAACCTGCCCTTTGATCTTTCCAAGGTCATGTTCATCTGCACGGCCAACCATCTGGACAGCATTCCCGGACCGCTCAAGGACCGTATGGAAGTCATCCGCATTCCGGGCTACACCATGCAGGAAAAGCTCGGCATTGCCGAGCGCTACCTGCTGGACCGCCAGGCCAAAGAAAACGGCCTGAAAAAGAATGACATCCGCTTTGACAAGGCCGTGCTTGAGGAAATTATCCGAGGCTATACCCGCGAAGCCGGGGTGCGCGGCCTTGAGCGCGAAATCGGCGCGGTATGCCGCAAACTTGCCCGGAAAAAGGCCGAAGGCGGCAAAGGCCCCTTCACGGTCAGCCCGGCCTCCCTGAAAGAACTGCTGGGCGCTGCGCGCTACCTGGATGAAGATCTGGATAAGACTCCGCAGCCCGGCCTGGCTGTAGGTCTGGCCTGGACCCCGCACGGCGGCGAGGTGCTGAATGTGGAAGTCTCTACCATGCAGGGCAAAGGCGGCGTTACCCTGACCGGCCAGCTCGGCGATGTGATGAAGGAAAGCGCCCAGGCCGCGATCAGTTACGCGCGCAGTCATGCGAAAGAACTCGGCATTGATCCGGAATTCAACACCACCCAGGACATCCACGTGCACGTTCCGGCCGGGGCCACACCCAAAGACGGCCCTTCCGCAGGCGTGACCCTGGCAACCGCTCTGGTCTCGGCCCTTACCGGAAAGGCCGTGCGGGAAAGCCTCTGCATGACCGGGGAAATCACCCTGCGCGGGCGCGTGCTGCCCGTGGGCGGCATCAAGGAAAAAATTCTGGCCGCTGTCGGGCGCGGCATCGCCGATGTGCTCATTCCGCGGCAGAATGCGAAAGACCTGGAGGACATTCCCTCAGACCTGCTCGCCCAGATAGGGGTGCACCTGGTGGAGACACTGGAAGAGGTGCTGCATTTCGCCTTTTCCAAGGCCAAAGCAAAACGCCCCCAGGCAACGCCCTCGGGAGCGCCAAAGTCCGGCGCTGAAAAAACAGCCCCGCGCAGGCGCTCCTCCACCGCAAGCAGGGAAAAAAGCCTGGGCCTCGCCCCTGCCGCGCAGGGAGAATAGCAGAGCATTGGTGCTGGAGGGGCTCTGCCCTCTGGACTCCCGGCTACAAGCCCATCGCCGAAAAAACTGAGGGGGCCGGGGGAAATTATTTCCCCCGACGGGGTGTGGGGCGGAGCCCCACAGAAAAGAGGAAAGGCGGCCCCTTGCGGAGCCGCCTTTGTTGTACGCAGGACAGGCGCAGCCTGTTACTGCACGATGCGCTTTTGCTCGTCCCACATCTTCGGGGCCTTGGGCAGAGGCTTTAAGTACTTGGTCCAGACGTGCATATCCAGGTTGGACTGTTCCATCTGCATTTCACGCGACCATTCCAGAATGGGCGGCACCAGCTTATGGATATCGCCTTCGAGGGTCTTGGCGATGTCGTAGTTGGTGGCGGCCATGGCGGCCTCAATGGCCTTCTGGCTGTACTGCTGCGAAAGGGCCAGGGTTTCGAGGGCCTTTTGCGGGTTATGGAAGCCCACGCTGTTTTCCGCAGAGACCATATCCCAGAAGAACTGGCCTTTGCGGACCATTTCCCGGGCCTGAGCCAGCTTGGCTTCAAACTCGGCGCTCTTGTAGCCGGTCCATTCCATGGCCTGGCGCACGGATTCGTGGGCCTTTACGGACAGGTCCTGGGCGATCAGCAGTTGGGTGTAGGTCTTGTCTTGCGTGTATTGCACGCGCTCGCGCAGGTACTCCACGGTTTTATCCGTGTGGCACTGGCGACAGGCGTTGTCGATCATGCCATCGTTACGCAGGGGAGAGGTCCACTGATGGCTGGAGACTTTCTTTTTGCCATCGGGGCGTACGTAAGGCATGTGGCAGTCGGCGCAGGTGACGCCAGCCGCGCCGTGGGGGCCGTTGTACCAGAACTCGTATTCAGGGTGCTGGGCCTTGAGCATGGGGGTCTTGGAGGCAGGGTGCACCCAGTCCGCGAACTGAGCGAAGCTGCCGTCCGCCTTTTTCTTGCCCACGTTGTCATAGTAGCCGTACATGGGCACGGGGTCGAGGCCCTTGTCCCAGGGGAAGATGGGCTTTTTGTTCGGGCCGTGATCCGGCTCGTTGAAGTAGTATTCCACGTGGCACTGGGCACAGACCAGGGCGCGCTTGTCGTTGCGGGTCAGGTTCTCCCACTTTTTCCCGGAGCGGGCCAGGTAGTCCTTCAGGGGAATACTGGAGAGCTCAAGCTCCATGTTTTCGGGGTTGTGGCAGGTGGCGCAGCCGATGCTGTTGTCGCGCATGTTGATTTTGTTCTCGGGGCGGAACTCGTTGAAGTTCATGCTCCAGAACTTGTCGTCGCCGTACTGCTTGACCCATTCGGGCACCATGGAGGTTTTACAGTTCCAGCAGGTGGCGGGAAGACCGGCCTGCTCGCCGTATCTGTTGATGCGGTCGATGTGCAGGATGTCATACAGGGCGTAGGTATGCCCCCGGGCTTCATTGTATTCCCAGCTGAAAGGATAGCCCAACCAGAGGTTTTTCAGGTAGGGCTGGGCCGCGCCCGGCTTGCCCTTGATAGGGGCGTTGACGCCGTCGTGCTTGCGGAAGGGGTAGGAGGCTTTGTACTTGGTGTCGGTTTTGAGCACCTCGCTCACATAGGCGGGATCGTTATGCGGGATAGCGATATCCTTGCCCTGAGTGTTTTTGTTGTACAAAGCCCACTGCTCGGGGAATTGCTTGGCAAAGGCCGAGGAGTTTTGTTCGGTCCGGGCCAGCCCCGTCTTGTAGGTGGGCGTCAGGGGCTGCTCGATTTCAGAGGAGCACCCGGCCGCGCCGAGGGTCAGCAAGCCCAGACAACAGAGGGCGATGATGGTGGTGTGCGCTTTAGACATCGGCAGCCTTCCTTCTGTCTATGGGGATTTTTTTTGCATGCGGCACCGAGCGGTGACAGTCGGTGCAGTACTTCTTGCTGTCCATGGCCACGTTCATGGTTGTTGAGAGGTGGCAGCGGCGGCAGTTGGCCTGAACAACGTCCTTCATGTTTGCCTGCGTGTGAATCAAATCCGGGACCGTGTTAGAGGTGTTGACGTAAATGTCTTGCAGCCCGAGGCTGGCCTTAAAAGGCAGTTTTGCCGGGAGTGAAGCGGGGGTATGGCATTCATTGCAGTCAAATTGGGCGTGCACGCTTTGTTTATGCGTCCAGGCTGCCTCGCCCATGGCGTGGCAGTTGGCGCAAAACGCGGCCTGATCCGTCCGTTTAACCGCAAAACCCGCGCCCACCATGGCAATCATGCCCAGCACAAAGGCCAGAAGGGCGATAGACCACTTTCCTTTGGGCTTGGAATTGTTTTGCATGGGCTCTCCTTAATGCCCAAGCGTGCGAAGCTCTATTGCTTCCGGCCCTCTCCCAGAACCGGAAAGCCGCGAACGGCCTTCGCCCGCCTGAACGTGCGGTTCAGAAAATGGTTCTCCCAAAAAACACTCTCCACATTTTGTGGTATACACATAAAAGCATTTTTTTCGGAGTGAATCAATCCCCTAAAAGTTGTTTCCCATGAATTTTAGGAGCCTTGAAAGAATTGGCCCCCAGGCTTTTCAGGCTGTTTTCCCAATAGCGACAAGGCCTTATGCAAAGNNCTTTGCATAAGGCCTTGTCGCTATCTTAGGCATCCGGGGAGACCCGGCCTCCCCGGAAAAGTCTTTGTCTACAGAGCTTAGTCGGATTCGCCGCTGGCAGCCATCCGCGCAAGGAAGCGATCCCCTAGCTCTTTGATATGGGCTTCGGTATCGCTAAAGTAGTTGTAGTGCTCCTGCTCTTCATCAATGATGCGCTGGAAGAGGTTGGCACTGACCTGATCGCTGTTCTCGCGACAGATTTTAATGAAGGCGTTGTACTGGGCTATGGTGTCGTCCTCAAGGTTGCCGTCAAAAGGATAGACATCTTTGAGCGCCTGACCCTTTTTGACGGAGCCATCGATCTGGGCTGTGGGTTCGCCGTCCAGATCCTTGATGCGTTCAGCGAACATTTCCGCATGGCGCATTTCATCTATGGCGATTTTTTTCATTTTCTTCGCCAGAACGCTGTAATCAAGATCATCCAGAAGATAGTGCTGATTCATGTACTGCATGATCGCGTACAGTTCCATGGAGCGCGCCTTGTTCAGGACCTCGATAACCTTCATTTTCTTCGGGTTTAATTTTTTCTGTGCAGCCATATACTCCTCCTTGGGGTGCATAAAAAATTTGTCCATTATTCTGTTTTGTATGTTCGAAACGAAAATTCAGAATAATTCTATTTTTTATACAAGGAATTAAAACTTTGTGCAAGACATGGCGAAAAATTTGTTTTTGTATGTTTTTTCCATCCCGCTCGGGAACAGGACAGAAGGCATCCAAGTATGATATCGTGCCTGCTCCCGCCCTGTCTTGCTGCGCGAAAGCCCTTGAAGCATTTGCGCCTCTGGCATACAAAGAAAGAAGCGCGAGCTGTGGTCAGCCGCTCTTTTTTTAACGCTCAGGATAGCTTATGGTCTTGCAACTTTTTGGCGGCATCAGCATCGGGTGGCGCGATATTCTTGATATCACCCTGATTACGCTGCTTTTTTATAATATCATCGTCATGGTCAGGCAGACCAGGGCAGTTACGGCTATTCACGGCCTGCTCACCATTCTGGTAGCCTATGTTTTTTCCCGCGCCCTGGGCCTGAACACCCTGAACTGGATTCTCGAATACATCCTCGGCTCTCTTTTTCTGCTGGTGGTCATTGTCTTCCAGAACGACATCCGCCAGGCCCTGACCACTATCGGGGCGCGGCGCTTCTGGTTTACCTCTTTTTTCCGCAAGAAAAGGGAGCACCCGACCGTCCCGCTTATCTGCGCCGCAGCGGAATACATGGCCCAGCGCCAGATCGGCGCGCTGATGGTGATCGAGCGCAACGTTCCGCTTGGCGATGCCGCAGAGCGCGGCGTCAAGCTGGACGCCCTGCTCTCCACGGAACTTTTAATCAATCTGTTCTGGCCCAACAGCCCCATGCATGACGGGGCGGTCATTATCCGGGAGGGCCGCATTGTGGCCGCAGGTTGCATTCTGCCCCTGTCCACGGCTGTGGCCAAGCGCGACTACGGCACGCGGCACCGCGCGGCCCTCGGCATTACCGAAGAAACGGACGCGGTTGTCGTGGTGGTCTCGGAAGAGCGGGGGGCCATGGCCGTATCGATTGACGGCAGAATGACCGGCACGCTGGACGCGGTAAAGTTGCCCAGGGTGCTGGATTCTGCCCTGGAGAAAAAGATATGACGGTGCGCTGGAAAGAATTTACCGCAGCCTTTTTAATGGCGATTGTGCTTTGGTACAGCGTGAGCGGCAGCGAAAAAATAGAATCCCAGGTCGAGGTACGGGTGGATTACCGGGGCCTGCCCGAGGGTCTGGTGGTGCGCAGCGGCCAGGTGAACAAGGTTTCCGTGCGGGTACGCGCCTCGGCCGGCACGCTGCGCAGCTTGAGCGGTCGGGATTTCGCCTTTTACCTTGATCTTTCCGCTGTGCACAAAGGGGAAAACACAGTGGCCATCAACCCGGCCTACCTGCCCTTTCGCAGCGGCATCGAGGTTATGGACGTTACACCCGCGCGTATTTTTCTGGATGTGGACAGTCTCTCCAAAAAGATTCTTCCGATTAAAGCCAGAATCACGGACGAACTGCCTGATGACTATGTGGCGCAAATATCGCTCAACCCTGAGGAGGTTACGGTCACCGGGCCGACCGACCAGCTTGAGCACATGAAAGGCCTTCGCGTGAACCTGCCGGTTCCAGACCCGGTCCGGCTTGGAGAAGAGCGCTTCACCCGGCTCCTGCCTCTGCCGGACGGCGTGAGCGCGGATCCATCAGAGGTGAAGATTCTGCTGAATATCGGCATCAAGCGCAAGCTGGTCAAGGTGAGCAGGACCGTGCAGGTGGAAGCGCCGCCGGAGGTGGGGAAATTCGTGCGGCCGGACAAGGTCCTTATTGCTGTGGCCATGCCTGAATCCCAGGCGGGCAAAGCGGGCTCGAACAAGGGCATCCGCGCCTTTGTCCAGCTGGCGCGGCGCGATCTCGGCAGCTATACCCTGCCCGTGCAGGTGGATTTGCCCCCGGGCGCGGAACTGGTGGAAGTAAGTCCGCCCGAAGTGACGGTTATGCTTGAGCAGAAATAGTGCCGTCAGACCCTGTTCTCTGGGGGACGGGTGTCCCCCCAACAAATCAATAAGGGCTGCCTCTAGTACTCTATGCCCTTGAGCGCCGCCTGCCCCTTGCGGCAGGGGTGTTTCACCTCTTGCATTTCGGTGATCAGGTCGGCCTCTTCGCCAAGCCAGGCAGGAAGGCCGCGCCCGGAAAGCACGAGGTGCGCGCCCGCCTGTCTGGTCAGGGACAGTATCCGGCGCAGCTCCGCTTCTTCCAGCAGGCCGCTGCCGAGCGCGTACAGGCTTTCGTCAAGAATCAGCATATCCGCGCCGGGCAGCGTTTTTTCCGCCCAGGTCAGCACCTCCAGCGCGGCCTCGCGGTGCTGCGCGCGCGTTTCTTCCTTGCGGAAAAAACCTTTTCCCCCGGCATAAAAATCCTGCCCCAGCAGTGTAACCAGAAGCTTTTGTTCTCCCGCCTGATCAGGGCGCTTCATAAACTGGGCGAAACAGACCCGAAGGCCCTGACCGTGAGCGCGAAGCGCCTGTCCCACGCAGGCCGAGGTCTTTCCTTTGCCGGAACCAGTGTACACAAGAAGCATTATATTTTCCTCAAGGCAGGAAGTTGGGGGGTAAAGGCCGGGAAGGGGCATGCGGAGCGTTGCCGCCTGCTTTGTTGCCAAAAGGAGGGGAGGACCTTTCTCTCCCTTGACCAGGGGGCGGCCAGGGCACATAGACTTCGGGCGTAACGCCGTACGGCAGTTCAGGGGCTCCGGCCTTGTCAGGCTTTGCGCGCGGGGCGGTCTGCATGAGGGCTTCTTCGTCCCTTTGGGGAGAGGCCCGGCTCTCGGACTCAACACTCACCTCCTCCCTGTCCAGACGCAGGCGCTGATCGCCCGTTTCCATTTGGATAGCGGCCTGGGCGGCGCTTGGCACGGCGCAGAGAGGAATCAGCATCAACGCGGACGCAAGAAAAAAAGCGCGCAGCCCTGCGTAGTTGCTTGCCAGGGGCCGCAAAAGGGTGAAGATACGCAAGGTGTTGAGCCCTCCTGCCAAGAGACGGATAGGGGAAAAAGCCGCTGATACTGCGCTGCCGGGAACGCTCCCCTGAGGCGGCGGGCAAGCTTGCGAAACAGGGTGAAAAAGCGTAGGTATGCCCTTTACGCATATAAATATGCACGCCGCCTGCCAGTATACCCCTTGCCGCCCCAGTGTTCAACAGGCCGGGCGGAGCTGCGGCCGCAAGCAAAGCGCCCGCTGGCCGCAAGTTTTTGCCTAAGGGCATACGGCATGTGAAGATAAAGGAGCCGCATTGTATGGTTACGAAGAAAACTCCGGCCCGCTCACGGGCGTATACTGAGGCCGGAGTCAACATAGAGGCCGGCAATTCCCTGGTCAGCCGCATCAAGACCTTGATTTCCCAGACGCATACGCACGGGGTGCTCTCTGATATCGGGGGCTTTGGCGGGCTGTACAAGCCTGACATCGCCAACCTGCCCACCCCTGTTCTGGTGGCCTCTACTGACGGCGTGGGCACCAAGCTCAAGCTGGCCGTGGCCTGGAACCATCACAATACTATTGGCATTGATCTGGTAGCCATGAGCGTGAACGATATTCTGGTGCAAGGCGCGAAACCCTTGTTTTTTCTGGATTACTTTGCCACCGGCAAGTTGGATGTGGATACTGCCTATGCCGTTATCGAAGGTGTGGCCGAAGGCTGCAAGCAAGCGGGTTGCGCCCTGCTCGGCGGAGAAACCGCTGAAATGCCGGACATGTACGTCCCCGGCGACTATGATTTGGCCGGTTTTTGCGTGGGCATTGTCGATAACAGCGCCATTGTGGACGGTTCCGGCATTCGGGGGGGCGACAGCATCATAGGCATTGCCTCTTCCGGGCCGCACGCCAACGGTTATTCCCTGATTCGCAAGATACTGGACGCAAGCGGCCTGAAGGGCGAGGATCCTTTCCCCGGTTCCGACAAGAGCGTGCGGGAAGTGTTGCTTGCGCCCACCACGATTTACGTTGACTGCATCCGCAACCTCATGCGCGATTTTCACATCAAGGGCATGGTGCATATCACCGGCGGCGGTTTTTATGATAATATCCCCCGCTCCTTGCACGCGCAGGTCAGTGCGAGCATCAACTTCGGCTCCTGGGAAATTCCTGAGGTTTTCCACTGGCTTAAGGAGCAGGGCAAGCTCTCCTGGCCGGAAATGCTGCAAATATTCAACTGCGGCATAGGCTTTGTTGTTATCGTGCCCCAAGAGGATGTGGATGAGGTGCTGCGGCGCATCACGGCCTTGCAGCTTTCAGCCTGGGAAATAGGCAAGATTGAGCATATGAAGCCTGCGGGCGAAGAGCGGGTAAATATCCGCTTTCCCGAGTAGGCGGGGCGTCACGAGCTTTTTTGCCCCTGACTGCGCCGAAAAAATGCAACAAGGCGGCGCACCTGGGGCCTTGAGTAGATGCAAGATTGACAGGGCGCATGTTTTTTCTTATGCCCTTGTTCCGGCCTCATGGGGCCTATCTATAACAGCCACGCGCCAGTAGCTCAGTCGGATAGAGCAACTGCCTTCTAAGCAGTCGGTCGGGGGTTCGATTCCTCCCTGGCGCGCCAAATTTCAAGGTCTTACAGTATTTAACTGTGAGGCCTTTTCCTTTTGGGGCATACAAAAGGGCATATAAAGTTTTTGGCTCTAGTTGCGTTTAAT
>DBDO01000169.1 GCA_002293605.1 Desulfovibrionaceae bacterium UBA930 | reverse complement strand
TGGGGCCCAAATGGGGCCATGCAACTTTTGCGGCTTTTGCAGCGGCTATGCCTGCTATATGTACTCAAAAGCCTCGCCCAACGTGAATATTCTGCCTGCCCTGCGGCAGGAGCCCGGTTTTGAGCTGCGCAACGATTCCTGGGTACTGCGGGTCAACCTGAGCGCGGATAAAAAAACAGCCACGGGCGTCACCTATGTGGACGCTCAGGGCAAGGAAATCGAGCAGCCTGCGGATATCGTGGTCCTCTCGGCCTTTCAGATCCACAACGTGCATCTCATGCTCCTGTCCGGCATCGGGCAGCCCTATGATCCCGCCACCGGCACGGGGGTAGTGGGCCGGAACTTCGCCTATCAGAACATGGCCACGATCAAGGCATTTTTCGGCAAAGAGGTGCACACCAACCCCTTTATCGGGGCGGGCGGCGCAGGCGTGGCCGTAGACGACTTCAATGCCGATAACTTTGACCACGGCCCGCACGGCTTTGTGGGGGGCGCGCCTTTCTGGGTTAATCAGGCCGGAACAAAGCCGATTTCGGGCCTGCCCACGACACCGGGAACTCCC
This sequence comes from Desulfovibrionaceae bacterium UBA930, assembly GCA_002293605.1. Lineage (GTDB taxonomy): Bacteria > Desulfobacterota > Desulfovibrionia > Desulfovibrionales > Desulfovibrionaceae > Frigididesulfovibrio. The sequence continues at coordinate 6,935 of DBDO01000169.1, read as the reverse complement.
AGTTGGGGCAGCAAGTGGAAGGCGAATGTTGCGGAATATTATACCCATCACCTGTCCATGGACGCGCACGGCGCGCACCCCTCCTACCGCGTGAACTATCTGGACCTGGACCCCAATTACAAAAATATTTACGGCCAGCCCTTGCTGCGCATGACCTTTGATTGGCAGGACAACGACATACGCATGAACCAGTTCATGTTCAAGCGAATGGAAACAATAGCTAAAGCTATGAAGCCGAAAGTGATTACCGGCAGCCCCAAAAAAGCGGGCGAGCACTTTAATGCCACGGTCTACCAGACAACCCACCTGAGCGGCGGAGCCATTATGGGCGAAAAGCCTGCAAGCAGCGCGATCAATCGCTTTTTGCAAAGCTGGGATGTGCATAACCTTTTTGTTCCCGGTGCCTCCGCCTTCCCGCAGGGGCTGGGCTATAATCCGACCGGGCTGGTAGCCGCGCTGACGTACTGGTCGGCAAAGGCCATTCGGGAACAATACCTGAAAAAGCCCGGGCCGCTGGTTCAGGCCTAAGGAGTACAGCATGAAAAAAATACTTGCTTTTCTGACTCTCGGGCTTCTGGCTATGGCTCCGGCCCTTGTGCAGAGCGCCGCAAACGAAGCGCCCCCCGAAGGCAGCATCGAGCGCGGGCGCTATGTAGCCCGAGCTTCCAATTGCGTCGCCTGCCACAGCTATGACAAGGGGCCCTATTCCGGGGGAACGCCCTTTGGAATTGCATACAGCCCCAACATATCTTCGGACAAAGACAGCGGCATTGGCTGGTTTTCCTTCGAAACTTTTGAAAAGGCCATCCGGCAGGGCGTGGCCTCAAAAGGTTACTCTCTGTCCGCCATGATGCCCGCTTCCTATGCCGTCATGACTGACGCCGATATTCGGGATTTATACGAGTATTTCATGCATGGGGTTCCCGCAGTCAAGAACTCGGTAAAAACAACCGGGGAGAAACGAAGCTTCACAGGTCCCAGAAGCGTGCGTCCCTTCGCTCTCCAGGCCGGAGAAAGCCCGACTGTGGCCAGGGGCCGCTATCTGGTGGAAGGGCTCGGGCATTGCGGCTTCTGCCACACGCCCCGCGATGCCAAGGGCCTGGAAAAGGCCCAGTGGGCGGAGCAGGGCAAGGATTTTCTTTCTGGAGGCGGTAATTATGCCGGATGGATAGGCATTAACCTGCGCGGCGACAACCCGGACGGGCTGGCCAGACGCAGCAGGGAGGATCTGGCGGAATTCTTTTTGACCGGGCGCAATAAGGCAACAGCCGCTTTCGGCAAAATGATTGATATTATCGAGAACAGTACCCAGTACCTGACTACGGAAGATGCCGGGGCCATGGCCGCTTTTCTGAAGTCCCTGCCTGCGGCAGACCCGTCCAAAAAGCCCTTTACAGCTGATGAGAGCGTAAGCAAACAGCTTTGGAAGGGTGTGGAAAACGGGGCAGGCTCTGCCCTGTATGTAGACAGCTGCGCAGCCTGCCACAAGACGGACGGCAGCGGCTACGCGCGTTTTTTCCCGGAATTGCGGGGCAATCCGGTGCTCATGAGCGAAGACCCCGTGTCTCTCATTCATATCGTCCTTATGGGGCAAACCCTGCCAGGGTTGAAGGCCGCGCCCACAAGCATGACCATGCCGCCTTTTGGCTGGCGGCTGAACGATCAGCAGATCGCGGAGGTGGTGAGCTTTATCCGAAGCAGTTGGGGAAACAAGGCCCCGGCCGTGAGCGAGGAGGCTGTGCGCGCGCTGCGTAAGGACAAGACCCTTTTTCCTGACCCGCGTATTTTCGGTAGCAGCCATGTTGATATGTTACTGCCGAAACAATATTGAAGAGACTTAATGATATATGCCAGCCCCGCAGCAGGTCCTGCCTGAGCGGGGCTGGCTTTTCTTTTGCGCATGAGTAGCGTATACTTACGTACTTTGCAGCCGCTTCCTTATTCCCTAGGTCTGCGGACTCGTGTGTTCATGAGCGGGCTGTCGTGTGCTATTTTCCCTGCATACAGGAGGCGTATATGCTTTCTCAGGAAGAGGTGCTGGAACGCGTACTGCTGCGCGTATCCGACAAAATTGCCGATGCGGTGAAGGAAACGGTGACCGAGGCCGTGCAGCGCGAACTTTCCTCCAGCATGACCAAGGCTATGGTGGAGAGCGAGTTCCTCCGGCAGCTCAATGAGGAAATGCGTAGTGGACTGCGCGGAATTTATCAGGAAATATCCAGCGTTCCCACGGCAGAAGAGGGCGGGTCCGATGCGGACGCCGGAAAAACGCAGAAGCTTTTCAGTGACGCGACAAAGCAGCTTGAAGAAATCATGCGGACCACCTTTGAGGCCACGGAAAAAATCATGGGTACAGTTGAAAAACTCCTCACCCAGCAGGAAGAGGCGGGCGGCATCATTGCCTCCCTGGACAGCGGAGACAAGCGCCAGCAAAAGGCGCTGGCCAAGCTTGACGCCCTGAATCACTCTCTTGAGACTTCCCTGACTGACATTATCACAGACTTGAGCTTTCAGGATCTGACGGGCCAGCGCCTGAAAAAGGTGGTCAGCTCCATTACTTCGATTCGGGAAACCGTGTTCGACTTGTATATGTCCACCGGGCTGATGCTGAAAACGCGCGAAGAAACGCCGGAAAAAGACCTCAGCGAGATTGCCGAGGAAAGTCGGCGTAAAGCTCAGGAGATACGCAATTCTGAACTCAAAGGGCCGCAGAGCGGGACCTCGCAGAAAGATGTGGATGATCTGCTGGCCAGCCTCGGTTTTTAGGGAAACGCTGATTTATTCCCTTGGGCTGCGTTGCTCGGTTTTTCCCTCCGGGGGCAGGACCATCGATCCAGCCCCTATCGGGAAAGAACCTCGTGCCTTGCCAAATGAAATAACTACGCGTTTCCCAAAAGACTATTCAGTGTAAACTTGCTCTTGAACAGTCTTTTTTGGGGATGACACTATAAAACAGTATAGTACGACATAGTAGGTATATGAATCTTTCTTCTGTAGCGATTATCGGGGGCGGGCTCGCCGGGTGTGAGTGCGCGCTGGCCCTGGCTGAGGCGGGTGTGTGCGTCACCCTTTTTGAAATGAAGCCGGAGCGGCGCAGTGCCGCGCACCGTAGCGAGAATCTCGCCGAACTGGTCTGTTCCAATTCCTTTCGTTCCGATGCGCCTGATTCCGCCGTGGGGCAGTTGAAGGCGGAAATGCGCGCTCTTGGCAGCGCATGCATGGCAATTGCCGATACGGTCCGGGTGCCTGCGGGCAAAGCCCTGGCTGTTGACAGGGAACTCTTTTCCGCCAGAATGACCGAGCGCATCTCGTCCTGTCCCGGCATCCGCCTGGAGCGGCGGGAAATTAGCGTTCTTGGCGAAGGCCCGACCCTTGCCCCGGAACTCGCAGCCTTTGACGCCCTGGTGGTGGCTGCGGGGCCTCTGGCGTCCGATGCTCTGGCAGCCTCGCTCCTTACGCTGACCGGCGGCGAACACCTGTACTTTTACGATGCTATCGCCCCTGTGGTGGACGGAGCTTCCATCAATATGGATATCGCCTTCTGGGGCGCGCGCCGTCAGCCTGAAGACAAGGACTACCTCAATTGCCCGATGAACCGTGAGGAATACGAGGCCTTTTATCAGGCCCTTCTGGAGGGCGAACGCTTTCCCGCGCGTCCCTTTGAAGCCGAAACCCATTTCGAAGGCTGCATGCCCATAGAAGCCCTGGCCGAGCGCGGCTTTAAAACCCTGGTGTTCGGTTCGCTCAAACCCGTGGGCTTTATCGACCCCCGCACAGGCTCGCGTCCCTTTGCCCTGCTGCAACTCAGGGCTGAAAACGCCAACAAGAGCATGTTCAACCTGGTGGGCTGCCAGACCAAGTTGAGCTATCCCGAGCAGGAACGCATCTTCCGCATGGTGCCGGGCCTGGAAAAGGCGGAATTCGTCCGCCTGGGCAGCATGCACCGCAACACCTTTGTCAATGCCCCCAAAGTGCTGGCCCAGGACCTTTCGCTGCTCGCCAACCCGCGTATCTATCTGGCCGGGCAGATTTGCGGTGTGGAAGGCTATGTGGAATCCGCTGCCTGCGGGCTGTGGCTCGGCAAGCATCTGGCGGCCAAAGCCCAGGGCCGAAGCCTTGCCCCGCCCCCTGAAGAAAGCGCGCTGGGCGCTTTGCTCGGGCACTTGCGAAGGCCTGTAAAGCGCTTTCAGCCCAGCAACGTGCAGTTTGGGCTGATGCCCGAACTTAACGTGCGCGCGGGCAAGGCCAACCGCAAGGAGCTCTATGCGCGGCGGGCCAGGGAGGCTTTTGCTGCTTGGCTTGAACGTGAAGCTGTATGTTAGGAGCTGTCTTTTAAGACTTTTCTGGAGGGGCGCTGCCCCGCATGCGTGTTTACCTAAAGTGCAGCTGGAGGGCGGCATATGACGGCGGTTCCGGCCTTTTCCGTGATTATTCCGGTGTTCAACAAATGGGAATTGACGGTGGCCTGTCTGCGCAGTTTGCGCGAGCATACGCCGGAATACGACTATGAGGTCATTGTCGCGGATAACGCTTCCAGTGACGCCACCTTTGCCGAACTGCCGGAATTGGGCAACACACTGTTCCCTTCGCGTTTCAAGCGCATCAGGTTTGAGCAAAACCGCAATTTCGGCCCGGCCTGCAATGCGGCCGCCCTTGCGGCCGCGGCCCCGCTGCTTTTTTTTCTCAATAACGATACGATTTTGACCCCCGGCTGGGCTCCGCCTTTAGTGCAGGCCCTGGCTGAGGACAAAAGATTAGCTGGCGTAGGGCCGTTGCTGCTCTATAAAGACGGCAGGGTGCAGCATCTGGGGGTGGGCTTTGGCATACGAAATATAACGCATTTGTACCGGACCTTTCCCGGGGATCATCCGGTCGCGCGCAAGCGCAGGTACTTTCAGTGCATTACGGCAGCGGCCCTCTTAATGCCTGCGGCTGTTTTTCATAAACATTCGGGTTTTTATGAAGAATTTTGCAATGGCTTTGAAGATGTGGATCTCTGTCTGCGCATTCACGCCACGGGGAAAAAATTTTCCTGCGTGCCCGAATCGAAAATCTACCACCTGGAAAGCCAGACGCCGGGACGTCTGAACTCTGGCTCAAGCGCGCACAACTCCCGGCTGCTGCATACGCGCTGCGGCAAGCTCTACCGGCCCGACATGCATCTGTTCGCCAGAGAAGACGGCTTTGAAAGTTTTATCAATGACGCTTTCGACATCTCCTGCCGTATGCGCGAGGCGGATTCCACAGCCCTGCTGCAAAAATCAGAGGGCTTGCCTCTGGATGAGTGGAGGAACTTGCTGGGGCAGCACCCTCTCTGGCTGGATGGACGAATGTTTGTCGCGCAGCGCCTTGAAGAACAGGGGAAACAGGCGGAAGCCTTCGCCGTTCAGGCGGAAATAGCCGCCTTGCGGGTGTCGGCGGAGGCCTTTGCATGGCTTGAGCGCAAAGCCGCTGGCATAAGCGCGCATGGCGACAGAGAGCCTATAAAAAAGCTGGGCAGAGATTTGCAGGCAAAGCGGGAGGACCGGGTCTTTGCCCTGGAGGCGCTGCGTTTCGTACGCACGAAAAAAGACCCGCTGCTTGAAAGTATGCTTGAAAAGGCGATTCGGGAGCGCTTTTCGTAAGTGATCCTCTTCTTTTTGCCATCTGGAAAGCGCCTATGAATATCGTGCTCATTGACGTTATGCCCGCAGTGGAGACGCGCCTCAGGGAGCTTGGGCATAGGCTGAAGACCTACAGGCCGGGCGGCGGGGTGTTCCACCTGCCCTGGATGCTGGCCCGGGACGGCTTTGAGCCGGACTTTGTGCTGCAACAGGAGGCGCTGGGGAGCAGAAGCTACCTGGGCGGCCTTGAACGCCTGCCTTGCCCGAGCGCCTTCTGGGCTGTGGACAGCCACCTGAACCTATTCTGGCAGCAGTGGTACGCCCGGCTGTTCGATCTGACACTTACGCCCCATGTTTCGCTTTTTGCGGCCCTGCCCGAACTTTTCCGCCCCAGGCACATGCGCCGTTTCGCCTGGCCGGGGGAGGCGCGCGCTTTTGTTCCTCACGCAGGGCGCAGCCAGGCCCTGGGACTCTGCGCGCGGGTGACAAAGCACCGGCCAATACGCGCCTGGATGACGGAGCTTCTGCTTCCTCGCGGCCTCATGCTCAAGGACGATCTTTCCTATGCCCGTATGCTGTCCTTTTATGACGATACGCGCGTCATCCCCAATGAATGCATTGCCAATGAGGTGAACTTTCGCCTTATGGAAGGGGCGTCTTCCGGCTGCCTGGTGCTAGGACCTGATGTGGGCGAGGATCAGAACGCGCTTTTTGAGCCGGGCAAGGAGCATCTCATATACAGGGACGGGCTGGAACTGCTCGATCTCGTGCACTGGGCCACCGCGCGTCCCGCAGCGGCGGAACGGATAGGCCGGGCTGCTTCGCGACGCGTTCAGGCCCAGCATTTGCCGAAACATCGTGTGGCCGAACTCTTACGCGCATTTCCCGCCACAAGCGGGGGGCGCCTTGAAGGCAGGGCCGCTGTTATGGTCTTCTGGCTGGTTTTGGCCCTGCAAATCCGCAATGGCCCGCTGGAACTGGATGCCGAAGCCCATGCCGAGGAGGGCCGCAAACTCATACAAGTGCTTGACGGAATACAGGAGGCAACGCTGGAAGGCCTGTTGGCCGCGCAGGTTATGGCTCAGGTCTTTCTGCTGCTGGCAGAAAGACCGGCGCAGCGGGATAAAGCCTTGAGGCTCTATAAAGACATTTTCACAGCCTTGCGCTGCTGCCTGGAGCGGGGAGAGAGGGGAAAAAAAGAAGATCCGCTGCTGCACAGGGATGTGCTGGCGGCGGCCTCTGCCTTTGCCCTAAAAGAAGGGCAGTTGGATGCGGCCATAATGTTTTACTCCCTGTGCGATGCGCGCAAGGGCCTGCCCCGACCGGGCGGCG
>DBDO01000020.1:7316-7447 GCA_002293605.1 Desulfovibrionaceae bacterium UBA930 | reverse complement strand
GCAAAAAGGGCCGTTTGACGAAGCCATCGGACAAAAGGCGCATCTGAAGGCGGGCTTTGCCCGCCGTTGAGCACACCTTAGCGTGAAACTGCTCTAGGGAAACGCGTAGTTATTCCCTTTGGCGGCGTTGC
>DBDO01000020.1:4585-7262 GCA_002293605.1 Desulfovibrionaceae bacterium UBA930 | reverse complement strand
TTCCTAAAAGCTCATTAATCAGTGCTTCCTAGAAGGGAACATCGTCCATCCCGCTCGCCTCAGAAGGAAAGGCCGGACCGAGATCGTCCTGGGGCTGTTGCTGTCTGCCCCCGCCCCGGTTCCCACCCTGCTGGCCGCCCCCGTAACTTCCGCCCGGCTGACCGCCCTCCTGATAGCCGCCTCCCTGATAGCCGCCGCTCTGCTGTCCACCGTCCTGGTAGCCGCCGTCCTGATTGTCGCGCGCTCCCTTGCGGTCCAGAAACTGCACGCGCTGGGCCTTCACCTCGGTCGTGTAGCGATCCTGCCCCTGCTGATCCTGCCATTTACGGGTTTGCAGGCTGCCTTCCACATAGACGAGGCTGCCCTTGCCCAGGTAGTTGGAGCAGTTTTCGGCGGCGCGCTGAAACACTACCACGGTATGCCATTCCGTACGTTCCACCTTGTTGCCGTCGCGGTCCACATAGGATTCGTCCGTGGCAATGCGTAGATTGGCAATGGGCATCCCGGAGGAAGAATACCTGAGTTCGGGGTCGCGTCCCAGCCGTCCCACGAGTATAACTTTATTCACCATAGCCTTTCTCCTCAAAAAATTCGTTACAAGACAAAATATTGCGCGGCATGCGGCAAAGCTGCCCCACACGGCAAAAGCTTCGAAATATATCTGGCCGGGGCCGTTATCCGTGGCGCAAATCCCTTTCCGCGATACTCCGAAAAGCGGCAACGCCATTTTTCGGCAAAGGGGGTCAAGGGGACGCGGCAACGAACGCTCCCTACAGTTCCCGTGCGGCCCTTTCTGCCCTATCCAGGGCATCTTCAATGGCATTGGTCAGGCCAGAGGCCTTTTGCGCGTTTCTATCGCCAAGGGCCTCATCCAGTTCCGCGCGCAAGCCTTCCAGCGCGGCAGCGGGCTCTTGCAGGGCCTTTCGTTCCGTCTCCGGCATAGCGCCAAAGCGAACATGGTCCACAAGGGCGTCCGCAAGTTGCAAAACGCCCCGTTTGGGGTCTGGCGTCAAGGCGCGGGTTATCTTGCGGGGAGAATCGGACAGGTCGGCACCAAGTTCCGGCCAGACCGCAGCATAGAGCTTGGGCCAGGCCTTCAGCACTTCTTTTTCATCGTAGTTTTCCGCGATCACGCGGATAAAAAGGATGCGTCCCATAACATATCAGCCTCTTTCCTTCCATTCGGTCTGAACGCGCAGCACGACTTCCTCCACCTGTTCCACCATATCCGGCGGGCAGACGCCGATAAGGGGCGCGCCTGCGTCCACGTTCTGGTTATGGCTGAAGTACAGCGCGTAGATCACGCCTTCCGGGCCGGCATAGCGCAGCGGCGCTTCCCGCTTCATGCGCGACATGATGAAGAGTTCCTCGCCATCGCGAACGCTCACAGCCTTGGGGCCGGAAACCTTAATTTTGATGTCCACTGCGGGAACGAAATAATATTTGGCGCGCTCCGGCGCGGGAAAAAGGTGCAGGGCACGCTTCAGAATATTTTGCAGCACTTCCTCTTTGGACAAAAAGTGCCGGAACTGCACAAGTTCCGTACCCGCTTCAACAAAGGCTCCTTCCAGTTCACGCTGCACAGCCACAATCTCGCCCTTTTCCGTGCAGCGAATGGCCCGCAGGTTGCGCTCCCGTTCGATGGAGGCGAGCGTTGTTCCCGGTTTTTCCTTCCAGCTTCCTGTCGGGCCGTGCACCGAATCGCCGGGCGCGAGCCCCTCGGGAAAAGAAACAATGCCCGTGTGCGGCGCGCGCACGGTTATTTCTTCATAGGGGGAAGCCTTTATTTCTTCAAGCACTGCGCTTATGTCAAGCATGGGCGATCCTCTTACCGATAATACAAATTCCGTCCGCCCATGGTCAACAGGGCCTGACTCAAATTAAAGCGCACCTCGCGCCTGTCCCATATGCCCTGAATGTGCCCGCGCGCCAGGGCCTTGTACACATTATGGTAATGGGGCGGAATATCGATGCCCGTGGTTTCGGTGATGACCCCGGGCCCGGCAAAGCCCACATTGGCCGAGCGAATGCCGAACTGGTAGGGCGAACAGCCGAGAAAGCTGGCCACCGGCCCTGCGTAGGAGTTGGTATCGTAGGTCACGATATACAGGCCCCCGGCATCGATATAGCGGCGCACCGCCATGGTGCAGCGCGGCATCTGGATGAGGCCGTTGGTGCCCTCTTGAATGCGGATGCCCGCCGTGCCGTGCACATAGGCGAGAAAGGGGTAGCGCTTGCGCTCGGCCCGTTCTGCGGCCCGGATGAATTTTTCGCCTTCTGCGGCCCCGACCGTGCCGCCCCGGAAGGAGGCCATGAGCATGGCCACCACCAGTTTGGTGTTATTGATGCGGGCTTCAAAGACCATACAGCCGCTCTTGTGTCCGGTCTTTTTCTTGGCCTCCTCAAGCTTGAGGCCGAAGTCATTGATTTCCAGAGGGTTACCCGCTTCCACAGCAGTAGCGAACTCGAAAATGGAGCCCTGGTCGAACACGTTGTGCAGATACCATTGGTGCTCCATGGGGAAGTGATGCCCGCAGTTCGTGCAAACGCCCGCAAATTCGCCGTAAAGGTCCGGGGCCCAGAGGTCGAGACAGCCGTGCGTTTTGGCGTTGGGGCAGGTCACGGCCCGGTCCTCTTTGGCCTTGGCGCTGACATAGACCCAGTTGCCGCCGCGCTG
>DBDO01000020.1:2275-4551 GCA_002293605.1 Desulfovibrionaceae bacterium UBA930 | reverse complement strand
ATTTTCATCATCAGCGTGCGCAGGGGCGAAAGCACCCGCTCAAACCAGAGCGCCCATTCGGACTTCACTTCCTCGACATATTCAGAAACTTTCTGCTGCTGCTTTTGCAGTACATCGTACTTAAAATGCGAATACAGTCCCCAGCCCACTTCCTGCCACAGGCCGCCCATGCGCGCGGTAAAGGGCGTTTTGTCCGGCGCGGCCCAGCGGGAAAGCTTGCGGAACTTGCGGTGCCGGGCGCTGACCAGGCGAACCTGGGCCGAAGCGGGCAGGTTCCAGCGCGTGTAGGCCTTTTCCAGATCCATGCCTTTTGCCACCCGTTTGCGACGGCTGCGCAGGGACAGGGAACGAAAAGGCCCCCAGCGGCGCACGCCGATGGACACCTCGTCCGTGGCCTGCATCAGCTCCTGTCTGAGGGTGCGGAAGAAATCATAGTGGAAAGAGCGGGCCCCCAGGTTGGGTTCCTGAATCACATGGTCCACATAGCCCATGCGCAGGTTGTCCTGAGCCGTGATATGCATCTGTGTGGCGCAACGTTCGACAAGTTCCGGCCCGGCGCGCTCGCCCTGCCGCAGGCGGCCTTCGATGGCTGCCGCGCCCTCCGGAGAAATCACCGAATAATAACCGTGGGAGAGCATCAGGCGGCGATCCGCCAGGGCAATGGCCTCGGCCCCGCCGGAGCCTCCCTCGGAGATGACGGAAATGACCGGCACCCGCAAGGAGGCCATGCCGTAGATGTTGGCCGCGATCTGCTGGGCCGCGCCGGGCGTGTCTTCAATAGGGTAGGAGCCGGGGGTGAAGACAAAGGTATGCACGGGAATATTTTCCGTTTCCGCAACCTTCATGTAGTGCAGGGCCTTGGAGTTGCCCCAGGGCTTGACTGAACCGCCGTTGCGAAACTCCTCGCCATGCCCTTTTTCCTGGCCGATGACCATCACGGACTGGTTGATGGTTTTCTTGCCCCTGCGCCGGGTGATATAGGCTCTTGCAATCACCATCGAGGGATCGATGGAGTGCTCGTCCATACTGCCTATTTCCGTATAGTTATCGTAGACATTCTCCAGAATGTCGCGCAGACAGAGGCGTTGCGGATGCCGGACAATGCGAACCTTGTCCATGGGCGTCAGTTCGGCGTCCAGTTTTTTTTCCACAAAAAGGAACAGGTCCTGGAGCGTGAGCACAGCTGCACGGCGCTCGCCCGCATCAAGTCGGGCTTCGCGCTTGCGGTAATCTTCCATCTTGCTTGCGAGCAGGCGGATATTTTCATTTTGCTTGCCGGCGAAGATATCACAGATATAGGTCAGCCGCTCCGACAAATGCTGCACTTGTTTTTCTATTTCCATCGGCTATCCGGGTTAGAAAGCTTTGGCAGGAAGCCGCCCCTGTTAAAACAGTAAAACCTGGGCGGTTTTTTTACGCAGAAACTCAAGATTGGATCGTATGCCCGCGCCGGACGAGGTGCGCCCGTTCAGCACAAGCGCATCAAGAAAGTCCAGGCCGTGCTTGCGCGCCTCAGCCAGGTCTTTACCCCAGACAATGCCGAGCGCCAGGTTGGGGTCGAATTCCGTGGGGATGTCATAGGGCTTGTCCGTGGGTACATGCGTATACAAGGAAAGCCAGTCCTGTTTTTTCCAGCTGAAGTCCTCAATGCGTCCGACCCAGGGGGTGAAGCGGTTGTCAGGATCTTCGGCGATAATGCGGTATTCAATGCCAACGCCTTCAAAGCTGATGTCGGCCTGGCTGTAGCCCAGAGGCGCGCCAAGAGCAGTGCGGATCTGCTCGGCAATGATGTCCACACCCTTGTGGCCCTTGATTCTGGCAATGGCGGCGGAAACGCCGTTCTCCACCTGAATGCGGGTGTTCACTTCCATGAGGTAGGGGCGGCCGTCCCTGGTGACTATCCATTCCCAGGTGCCCACGCTGTCGTACTTGACCTCTCGGGCCATGGCCAGGGAGTGGGCGGTAATGTCCTCAAGCACCTTGTCCGCATCAAATTTATAGCTGACAGCGGAAGAATCGAAGCCGGGCGCGACCTCCACCCGTTTTTGCAGGCCGGTGCTCTGGATGGAGCAGTTGCGCGTGCCAAAATGCACCACATTGGCGCAGCCGCGCTCGGCAAGAATCTGCACTTCGAGGTGATTGAAGTCCCGGATGCGCTGCTCAATGAGCACGCCCTCATCCTTGAACTGGCGGGCCGCGTAGTTGCGGATACGGCGGTACACCGAACGGAAGAGATCAATGTCGTGCACCTCTTCAATGCCCATGCCGCCGCCGCC
>DBDO01000020.1:0-2257 GCA_002293605.1 Desulfovibrionaceae bacterium UBA930 | reverse complement strand
AGCGAGCGGGCGACCTTTTCCGCCTCCTGCTCATCATAAATCGGCTTGTCAGAACCCGGCACCGTTGGTACACCAAGGCTGCGCGCAAGCCGCTTGGTGTTGATCTTGTCGCCGAGCTCACGAATCACGCGCCAGGAAGGCCCGATAAAGACCAGCTTGCGTTCGCGCCGCGTCACCCGCCGGGCAAAGCGGTAGTCTTCGGCAAAAAAGCCGTAACCTGGGTGCACGGCTGTGGCTCCCGCCTCATCGGCGACAGCCATCAGCTCGTTGGCATCATGGTAAGACGACACCCGGTACAGGCTCTTTGCGCCGCCGGATTCGCGGGCGAGCCGCACATGGCCGGATTCGGCGTCTTCCGCCGTGTACACGCAGACAAAGTCCAGCCCGAGCTTGGCGCAGGCCTGCATGATGCGTACGGCAATCTCGCCCCTGTTGGCCACCAGAACTTTATGCGTACTGTCAGTCACCAGTTTTATCCTGTGTTAACGCTGTCTTTTCAGATTCCAGGTACAAATGTAAGCTTTTTCGGCCCTGAGGCAACCATAAAAGCAGGAAGTTACTTTATGCAAAAGCTGAGAAAAGTCCAGAATTGCGCTGATCTCCTGAAAAGTTTTCTCCCTCAATCTTTTGCACCCAAAATAGGCTTTGTTCTCGGCACCGGGCTTGGAAATTTTGCTGCCCGCCTGGAAGATTGCCGCACCCTTCCCTATACCCTGCTGCCGGACATGCCCGCTTCCACCGCGCCTTCGCATCAGGGCAGCTTTGCAGCCGGTATGCTCTGCGGCGTTCCTGTGTTGATGCAGCAGGGCCGTTGCCATCTCTACGAAGGCAGAACGCCCGGGGAAGTATGCACGGGCGTGCGCGTTATGGCCGCGCTGGGTGTAAAGGCCCTTGTCATTACCAACGCAGCCGGGGCGATTAACCCGCTCTTCAAAGCCGGAAGCCTGATGGCCATTACCGACCATATCAATATGACGGGTAAAAGCCCGCTCACCGGCCCTAATGAGGCAGCCTGGGGGCCGCGCTTCCCCGACATGAGTCGGCCCTATGATCCGGTCTTTCTGGAGATCTCGGCCAAACACGCCCTTGCGCAGGGCATGTCCCTGGAAAAGGGCGTGTACGTCTGCGTGCCCGGCCCGCAGTTGGAAACCAGGGCGGAAACGCGCGCCTACCGCCTGCTCGGGGGGGACGCGGTGGGCATGTCCACCGCGCTGGAGGTTATTGCCGCGCGGCATATGGGGCTACGCGTGCTGGGTATCTCCTGTCTGACCAACACAAACCTTCCCGATTGCATGGCGGAAACAGCGATAGAAGAAATCATCGCCGCTGCGGAAAAGCTGGGTGCCTCCCTGGAAAAGCTTTTAATCGCTGCTGTGCCGGATATTGCCGGGGCGTGCTGAAAAAAGCGCGCCTCACCCGCTGCTGTACGCGTTTGCGACAGGGTAGTGCCAGCCGCCGCCAAAACCCCGCGCGGACAAACGCAAGACAGGCGGGGCCTGATGCCGCTTGAACTCGGCCTGGCGCACCAGGCGCAGCACTTCCTGAACCATCGCGGGCTCATAGCCTTTTTCCACCAGGCGGGAAAAACCCTCCCCCTGTTCCACGATGTCCTTGAGCAGAGGGTCAAGCAGCGCATAGGGCGGCAGGGAGTCCGAATCCTTCTGCCCCGGCCTGAGTTCCGCCGAGGGGGCTTTGTTCAGAATTGCTTCAGGAATGACGGAACGCGTTTTTTTGGCATTATACAATCGGCACAGATCGTACACCTGCTGCTTGTACAGATCGGCGATCGGGGCAAGCCCCCCGCAGAGGTCGCCGTACAGGGTGCTGTAGCCGACAGCCAGCTCGGACTTGTTGCCCGTGGCCAGCAGCAGTGCGCCAAAGCGATTGGAGTAGGCCATGAGCAAGGTGCCCCGGATGCGGGCTTGCAAATTTTCTTCCGCCGTGCCTGCAAGCCCCCCGGCAAAGGCGGAGGAAAAGAGCTGTTCAAAAGAGCCAAGCAGCTGCGTAATGGGCAGGGTATGCGTTGCAATGCCCAGGTTTTCCGCCAGGGCTTCGGCATCGTCCAGACTGCCCTGACTGGAATAGGGCGAGGGCATGAGCAGGCCGCTTATCTTTCCCGGCCCCAGGGCCTCAACCGCAATTGCGGCTGTCAGGGCCGAATCAACGCCGCCGGACAAGCCGAGCACCGCGCTGTCAAAGCCGCACTTGCGCGCATAGTCCCGCACGCCGAGCACCACGGCGTGCCACAATTCTTCGT
>DBDO01000228.1:8892-11372 GCA_002293605.1 Desulfovibrionaceae bacterium UBA930 | reverse complement strand
CGAATTGCTGAGGGTATGCCTGTGCGTCCTGACGCTCTTTTTTTCCTGCCTGCCGCCAGCAGAGGCCGCCGCCCCGGCGCGGACCCTGTCGATCAAGCCTTCCGCCGCTGTGAGGGAAAAAGGGATGGCAAAGCTCCCGCCCGCCCTGCACCGGCAAAAAGCTGTCAGTCTTCTCAGGGGCGCGGTCATGGCTCCAGGGACAGCAGCGGACAGGGCCGCACGCTCTGGCCGGGGCTTTGGCGCAGACCCTTTGGCGCTGGGGCGGAGCACACCCGCCCAATTGGGAAAAAAGACGAAGCGTGTCTACGGACGGCAAGAAACGCGCCAGGAGAAGGGCGCAGCCCCCTATAAGGCAGACAAGACGGGCAGGGCCGACACCCTGGACCTGTCTGTAAAAAAAGAAGCGCCGCCGGAGAGCCGCCTGAACCCGAGGCGAAGCACCTTTTCAGGGGGAGAGCACTCCCTGCCCTATATGGATGCGAACACGCCGCCTGAGATCAGCATGCGCTACAGACTGAGGAAAAACGCGCGTACGAGCCTGACGATCAACCCCCAGGACAGCTCTTCGCCGCTGTACAGGCCCGCAGAGCAGGACGGCAGCGTGAATTCCGCCGGTCTGTATATGGATGTGGATTTGAGACCCGACCTGCAACTGCACATGGGCGGGGAATACTCCGATATAGAATCACGCGGTGCCCCGGCAAGCAGCTCGCAAGGGGCTTCCGTAGGGCTGAAGTGGGATTTTTAACATACTGTAAAGACAAGAGGTTTTTTCATGTCTCTTCCATCTCGTTTTTCATTGAGCATTTTTTGGCTTCTGCTTTGCCTCGTCCTTCCGGTACGGGCCGCAGATGCCCCAACCGTGTCCGAGGCTGAGGCGCAAAGCATACTGCGCCAGGTCGCAGATCTCTATGGAGCCAAAGATTTCGCCAAGGCAAAAGAGCTTTTGCAGCCCCTGGCGGACAAAAACGAGCCTTATGCCGCCTTGGCCCTTGGCCTGATGGCCGCGCGGGGCGAAGGCGGGCCGCAGGATCTGAAAGCCGCCGAATCCTGGTGGAAAAAAGCTTCGGAAGCCGGAAACCCGCAAGCCCAATTCAACCTTGGCTACCTGTATTTCAAGGGGGCTTTGGGAACGCAGGATCTTAAAAAGACTCGAGAACTGTGGTCCAAAGCAGCCGGGATAGGGCATGTGGACGCCCTGTACGGCATGGGTGTTTTGTATATGGGCGGCGGAGGCGGAGAAAAAAATATCGCCGCCGGGCTCAAGTCCTTTGAGGCCGCAGCGGCCAAGGGCCACCCCCTTGCTGATTACGATCTCGGGCAAATATACCTGAATGGCCACGGCGTGAAAAAAGACGTGAAAAAAGGCCGGGAGCACCTGAAAAAGGCTGCGGCCAAGGGCATGCCCGAGGCCAAAAAAGCCCTGGCAGCGCTTGATAGCGGGAAAAAGCCCGCTGCATCGGGGCAGAAAAAGGCGGCCCAGCAAAAGAAGGCCGAACAGAAAAAAACAGCCAAAGAAAAACCTGCGGCCAGCGCCCCTGAAAAAACGACAGGGCAAAAACCTGCCATGAATTGGGGCACCCTGCCCAATGAGTAAGGGAAGGGAGGCTGTTGACAAAGCGCGTGAGAGGACGAAAGCCCTCTCAAACTCTCCGGCAAAGGCTGCTTTTTTACCTGGGGGGACTCTGTCCCCTCAGCCCCCCTGGCAAGGGGATGACCCCTTTGCCAGCCCATTTCCGTAAAACGGCGCTCTGCACCGCTTTACGGAAATTGTGGAAATCCAGCCGCATACAAAGCGCTCACAGCACCCGCGCTCCCTCTTCGGTCACCAACACCATATATTCCCAGCGCGCGCCGCACCTGCCGGGCCGGTACAGGCCGGGTTCGATTGTTATAATCATGCCCGCCTGCAACACGGCCTGACTTGTCGCGCCAAGGCTCGGGGCTTCATGTGTTTGCAGGCCGATGCCGTGGCCCAGGCCGTGGGTGAATAATTCCCCCACGCCTTGATCTTCAAAAAAGGAGCGGACCAGGCTATACAGTTCGCTACAGGCCATGCCGGGGCGGACCTGACTGATGGCCAGAGCCTGGACCTCGCGAACGCGTTCCAGGTCGGCCCTGAGCACAGGGTCAGGCCCGTTGCCCACCAGAAGGGTCCGGGTTTGATCCGAGCAGTAGCGGTGCAGGCGGCAGCCCACATCAACGAGCACGCCGCAGTTTTCGGAAATTTGCGCAAGGCCGGGTTCCGCATGGGGCAAGGCCGCGTTGGCGTCCACCCCAACGATGCAGGGAAAGGCCAGTTCCTCGGCCCCCTGATTGCGAAAAAACTGCTCGATATCCCAGGCCGCCTGGACCTCGGTCCGGCCCGGCGCAAGCAGGGCGGGAAGCTGCTCCATAAGCCTGTGGTTCAAGGCGCAGGAGGCCTCCATGCGCTCGATTTCCCAGGCTTCCTTGATCATGCGCAGCGATTCCACCAGGCC
>DBDO01000228.1:0-8878 GCA_002293605.1 Desulfovibrionaceae bacterium UBA930 | reverse complement strand
CTGCGGGCTTCAAAGCCCACGCTTCCGGAAACACGCTCTCGCAACAAGGCGTTCACCTGCCCCAGGCCGTTGCCGCGATAGATGAAGAGCCGTTCTTCATCCCAAAGCTGCCGCGCCGCGTCCTGAAAGCGAGGGTCGGTGCACAGCCAGTCCCTGCCGTCCTTGACCAGCACAAGACAGCCCGAACTTTCATTCAGTTGGGCATCGTGCAGCTCAAAACCGCTCAGGTAAAAACGATTGGCGTCCAGACTGACCAAAAGGGCGTCCAGCCCGGCCTCGTGCATCAGGCGGCGCGCTTTTTCCCGGCGCGCGGCGTAGCGTTCCTTGTTCATTGAAGCATCCTTGTAAAAACACTGACTAGAGGCAGGCGTAGTTTTTCATTTGGCAAGGCAGGAATCTTTTTTGAGGCAGGGCTGGACTCTTCTGTCCAGCCCTGCCTCAAAAAAGACGAATAACGCCGCCAAAGAAAAAAATCAGCGCTTCCTTATATAATGCGGCGCAGCAGCAAGAGGCAGAACAAGGCGTAAAGTCCGGCGGCGGCATCGTCAAGCATGATGCCAAGGCCCCCGCCCACGGCCTCCAACTGGCGCACGGGCCAGGGCTTTATGATGTCGAACAGCCGAAAAAGGGCGAAGGCCACCGCATATTCCCACAGGGCAAGCGAGGCAAAGGGAAGAAAAACAATCCACTGCCCGAGAAGCTCGTCAATAACCACCTCGGAAGGATCACTTTTTCCCAGAAGCACTTCAGCCCGCCCGGCGGCCAGCGTGCCGCTGCACAACACGAACAGCAAAGCCGCCAGCCTTCCCCACAGGGGCAGGGGCATAAAGAAAAAGGGGGCCAGCGCAAGGGCGGCCAAAGAGCCGCAGGTACCCGGCGCGCAAGGGCTCAAACCGGCGGGCCAGAGCCTTGCGTAGTTCAGCAGAAAAGCGTCTCGCATATATAGCGACCCTTAGGGCATTTCGCCGACAAAAATACGACAACTCTCCGGCAGCTCAACGGCAAGCTCGCGGAGATTCCGGGCACCGGCCTCGCGCATCATCCGACGGATTTCTTCGGCAGTATAGGCCTGGCCTCCGTCCGTCTCCACCAGCATGTTCAGGGCGAAAAGCGCGGCCCTGGGCGGGCCTTTACGATCGTCATCAAGCATGAACTCCTGCACGCACAGAAGGCCTCCAGGCTTGAGAGCCCTGGCCGCGTAAGAGACTAGGGCCGCTGCATTGTCCGGGCTTTCCCCGTGCAAAATCTGGGAGAGCCAGGCCACGTCCTGACCTTGCGGCAGCGGGTCGCTCAGGTAGTTACCGGGCATGAAGGCAATGCGGCTTTCCAGGCCGTAGCTGGCAAGGGTCTTGCGGGCAAAGGGTTCGGAACCCGGCAGATCAAAAATCGTGGCCTTCAGTTCCGGGTTGGCGCGGCAGAAGAAAATAGCATAGGTTCCAGGGCCGCCGCCGACATCCAGCAGGCGTTCACGCCCCCTAAGGTCCAGGGCTTCGGCAATGCGCCCGGCCTGCAGGCGGGCAATATTGAACATGCCCATCAGGAAGTCTTCGCGCTCCCGCTCATCGCTGGTAAAAAGCGTGGACTCGGCCGCAGTGCGCGTTCCGCTCTGCACGGCCAGGGGCAGCTTGTGCCAACCGGACATGATATTGCCGTGATGCCTGATAATAAAGCCGAGATAGTCGGGAGAGCGCCTGGAAAGAAGAAGGCGCACACTCTCTGCAATACCAACCATGCTGCCCTGCCGCTGCACCAGATGCAGGGCCTCCAGCGCGGTAAGCAGCATGCCGAAAGAACGGGGCTGACAGCCGAGTTCAACGGCCAGCGCGCTTTCCTCCCTGGGGCCGCCGTCAAGGGCGGTAAAAAGATCGATCTGTACGGCTGCCAGCAGTACGCAGCTCGGCTGGTACGCGGCGGCCATGTGCAGCACTTCATCGGCCTTCCATTCCCGCTTCATGGCGCTTTCTCCCCTCTTGTTAAGAGTCTGGCGGCAACTCTTGCCCTTTCATACACGATTTGGGAAAGAATCGCCAGAGAAGCCGCCACCGAGCAAGGAAGCGCTGATTACTGGGCTTTGGGGAAAGGCTGAGTTTTTTTCTTTGGCAAGGCGCGAGGGTCTTTCCCGATGGGGGCTGGACTCTTTGGTCCTGCCCCCGGAGGGAAAGCCCGAGCAACGTAGCCAAAGGGAAATAAACCAGCCTTTCCCTAAGAAAAGACGTTGTGCTCGTACAGTATCTTTAAGCCAATAGCCAGGAGCACGATACCCCCGAGAATATTCGCCTTTTCGCCCAGGTTACCGAGGCCGGGCATTTTACAGACAAGACGGCCCAGTTGCAGGCCGATGGCGGAAAGGGCGAAGCACACGGCCCCGATAATCAGGGCCGGAATCCAGACATCCACTTTCAACAGAGCCAGAGAAAGGCCCACGGCCAGGGCGTCCAGGCTGGTGGCAATGCCCAGCAGCAGGAGTGAGCCGCCTTTGGTGGGATCGCCGCGTTCCGGGGCGGTATTGCAGGCTTCGGCATCATCCTCCGGCTGACTTTGGACGGCCTCCCAAATCATTTTGCCGCCTACAAAGATCAGCAGGGCAAAGGCCAGCCAGTGATCATAGCCCTCAATATATTGCAGGGCGCGGACCCCGGCCAGCCAGCCGAGCACGGGCATGAGGAACTGGAACCCGCCAAAGGTTCCTCCCATGCGCAGGGTATGGCCGAGCGTAACAGTGCGCAGCTGCACCCCGGTGGTGATGGAGACGGCAAAGGCGTCCATGGCAAGGGCAAGGGCAAGAAGACATATGGTAAGAAAGGGCAAGGCAGTTTCCTTTATTATGAGTATTTTAACCTTGAGAGGCCGAAGCATTGCAGTACTGGCAAAGCCCTCCTCTCTCGGAGAGCCCTTATATCCTTTCAATGCAGGCAGGGCAAGCGCCCGCCCTGCCCGCCTTTCCTTTCCCGTTGACGAATCCGCCGACTGGGGGCATAGTCCGCTTTTTTCTGAGGCTCAAAGCCGGGGCGCTTTTGCTCCGTTGCCGGAAGCGGTTTCGCGGCGGATGGTGGCATGAAGGATTTTTTTACCGGGGTGCGTCTGGGCCTGCCTGTGGTGCTGGGCTACCTTCCTGTTGGTTTCGCCTTTGGGGTGCTGGCCGTACAGGCGGGCATGACTCCGCTTGCCGCAGGCATGATGTCCTACTTCGTCTATGCAGGCTCGGCCCAGCTTATTGCCGTGCAGATGCTCGCCGCCGGAGCGGGCGTGACGGGCATTGTGCTGACCACCTTTGTGGTCAACCTGCGGCATCTTTTGATGTCCGCCGCCATGACTCCCTATGTGCGCACCTGGAGCAAAGCCCGGCTGGCCTGGTTCAGTTTTGAACTGACGGACGAAAGCTTTGCCGTCAACCTCGGGCGTTTTGCTTCGCACGGCGTGAGCAAGGGCGAGGCCCTCAGCTTGAACGGATTCGCCCATGCGGGCTGGGTGGCGGGCGGCGTAGCGGGCGCGCTGTGCGATTCCGCTCTTGGCGATCTCTCCTTCCTCGGTCTGGATTTCGCCCTGCCCGGCATGTTCATTTCCCTGCTTCTGCCTCACGTTTATCTGCCCAGGCGTCTCTTCGCCCTCTGTCTCGGGGCGGCCTTTTCCCTGATTTTCGCCCTGCTCGGCGCAGGGCAGTGGAACGTGATGTTAGCTACAATCTGCGCGGCCACCCTTGCTGCCTTCATGCCCCTGCCCGGCACGGACAAAAGACGGCCTGGCACGCAAAGGGAGGCGGCCTGTGGCTGAACTCTTACCCCCGGAACAGCTGCTCCTTATCGCGGGCATGGCCCTGGTCACCTATCTTGCACGGGTGACGCCGCTGCTCTTGCTGTCTTCACGTCAACTGAACCCGCATCTGATGCGCTGGCTGGAAATGGTGCCCCCTGCCGTGCTCGCGGCCCTGCTCGCCCCGGAGATTTTGCTCCGAAGCGGCGACAAGGGAGAACAGCTGCTCTTTCTCAGTACGGACAATATTTTTTTGCTTGCTGCTCTGATTACCTTTATCGCGGGCTGGCTGACGAAAAGTTTTTTTGCTACGGTTGCTGTCGGCATGGGAACGGTCAGCCTGTTGCGCTGGCTTATGTAATCCCTTGTTACGCCTCTTACGGAGACGCCTATGTTCCATACCCCCATCCGACGCATATGTGCTTTTGTCCGGCCTTTTTCCGCCTTTTTCTCCGGAGCGGTCCTGGCACTTGCGCTGCTCTGCCTGTTCTTTTTTCCCGCAGGTGCGCGCTGCGCCCAGCCCGCCCAAAATCTGAACGAGCTGAAAGAAGCCGTACGCCAGGTACTTAAAGAGCAGCCCGAACTCGTGCTCGACATTTTAAAAGAGAATAGCGAGACCGTTCTGGAAATCGCCCAGCAGGGCAATATCCTGCGCAAGCGCAAAGCCATGCTCGCTCAGTGGCGGCAAGATGCCAAACAGCCCAAGAGCCTTGAACTCAAGGGCAGAGCCTTTCGCGGCAGTATAAACGCGCCTGTGACCATTGTCAGCTTTTCCGATTTTACCTGCCCCTATTGCCTGCAAATGGAGCAGACCATTGTGCAGTTGCTGAAAAAATACGAGGGTAGGCTTCGGGTCGCCTTCAAGGCCCTGCCCAAGGAAAATGATTCCTATTCCCTGGCTGCGGCCCAGTACGCCACTGCCGCCTTTATGCTCGACCCGGCCAAAGGCT
Organism: Desulfovibrionaceae bacterium UBA930; assembly: GCA_002293605.1. Taxonomy (GTDB): domain Bacteria; phylum Desulfobacterota; class Desulfovibrionia; order Desulfovibrionales; family Desulfovibrionaceae; genus Frigididesulfovibrio. The sequence goes on along the minus strand of DBDO01000228.1, from coordinate 4,178 downwards.
GGGAATTCTTTGACGCGCTGTTCAACGGCATCGGCCTGTTCGAGCGCGATACCGAAGGTTTTTTAAAAGACGCTGCGGGCCGCCTCGGCTATGACCTGAAAAAACTCAAGGCGGAAGCGGGTTCCCCGGCTGTGCAGCAACAGCTTGAGGCCGACCGCCGGGAGGCGGACCGCCTCGGCATATCGGGCACGCCCTATTTTGTGGTCAATGATTTGATGATTCGCGGTGCCATACCCAAGGACCTGTTTGAAGAAGCCGTGGACACGGCCCTTAAACTCAAAGGCAAGAAATAAGCATGCACAAGGATGCCACGCGCGCTTTTCTGGAAAATATGCCCACGCTCAACCCCGGCGAGGAATTCTGGTTCGCCTGCCACCCCGGGGTGCCCTGCTTTAACGCCTGCTGTTCGGGCCTGACCATGCCCCTGACGCCCTATGACGTGCTGCGCCTGTGCCAGGGCCTGGACATCAGCAGCGAATCCTTTATCGAAGACTACGCCGTGCCCGGCAGCTATGAAGATTCCGGCTTTCCCCTGCTGCACCTGCGTATGGACCCGCCGCCGACCCGTTCCTGTCCTTTCCTGAGCGCTTCCGGGTGCAGCGTGTATGAGCACCGCTCCTCGGCCTGTCGCACCTATCCCCTGGGGCGGGCCACCATGCCGGGTGAAAAGGGCGGCGTTGCCGAGCACTATTTTCTGGTGCGTGAAGAACACTGCAAAGGCTTTGCCGGGCAAAAACGCTGGACCATTGCCACCTGGCTTCAGGATCAGGGCATAGAGGCTTACAACCGGATGAACGACCGCTACATGCAGTTGATGGCCCGCTTCAAGGCCGTGGCCGGGGGCGCGGTGCTGTCTGAAAAACACGCCACCATGACCCTGCTCTGCCTGTACCAGCAGGACAGGTTCGCGGACCTCATTCGCAGCACCGGGCTGCTCTCCCGCGTGGGCCTCAAAGGCGCATACGCAGACCAGCCGCGTGAGGCCCTTTTTGCCGCCCTTATGGACGACCCCGAAGCGCGGCTCGCCTTTGCCTTTGACTGGGTGGAACTGGTGCTGTTCGGCGAGAGCGCGAACCTGGAACCGGCCCTGCGGGATGCTGTGTAGGCTGCGATTTATAGTGCAAAGCGGGGGCGTTCGCGCTATTATAAGAGCGCGTGTTGGAAGACGATTCGCCTGTTCCGGCGTTAAGCCGTTTATCATATCCCGGACTCACCGGGCAAACCGTTAAGGAGCGAACTATGGCTAAAAAGATGAAAACTATGGACGGCAACACCGCCGCCGCATACATCGCCTATGCTTTGAGCGATACCTCGGCCATTTTCCCCATCACCCCCTCTTCGGTGATGGCGGAAGAGACGGAAGAATGGGCCGCCAAAGGGGTCAAAAATATTTTTGGACAAACCGTCCAGGTCAAGCAACTGCAATCTGAAGCCGGGGCAGCCGGCGCGGTGCACGGGGCCCTGGCCGCAGGCGCGCTGACTACCACCTTTACCGCCTCGCAAGGCCTGCTGCTCATGATTCCCAACATGTACAAGATTTCGGGCGAGTTGCTCCCCGGTGTCTTCCATGTTTCGGCACGGGCTATTGCGGCCCACGCCCTGTCCATTTTCGGCGATCACCAGGACGTGATGGCCGCCCGCCAGACCGGTTTTGCCCTTCTGGCCTCCTCTTCCGTGCAGGAAGCCATGGATCTTGCCCTGGTGTCCCACCTTGCGGCCATTGAGGGCAGCGTGCCGTTCTGCCACTTCTTTGACGGCTTCCGCACCTCGCACGAAGTGCAGAAAATCGATGTCATCGACTATGAAGACATCAAAAAGATTGTGAACTGGGAAAAGATCGAAGAGTTCCGCATGAACGCCATGCACCCGGAACACCCCGACCTGCGTGGCACAGCCCAGAACCCGGATATTTACTTCCAGGGCCGCGAAGCCGCCAACGGCTACTACGACGCCCTGCCCGGCATCGTATTGCAGCAAATGAAAAAGGTGGCCAAGCTGACGGGCCGCTCTTACAAGCTTTTTGATTACGTGGGTCACCCTGAAGCTGACCGGGTGGTCATCTGCATGGGCAGCGCCTGTGAAACCCTTGAGGAAGTGGTAGGCTACCTGAACGCGAGGGGCGAAAAGGTCGGCCTGGTCAAGGTGCGTCTCTTCCGTCCCTTCTCCATGGAACACCTCCTGCAGGCCGTGCCCGCCTCGGCCCAGACCATCACCGTGCTGGACCGCACCAAAGAGCCGGGCTGCCTTGGCGAGCCCCTGTACACGGATGTCTGCACCGCCTTTTTCGAGCAGGGCCAAAGCCCGATCATTGTGGGCGGCCGCTATGGCCTCGGCTCCAAGGAGTTCACCCCGGCCATGGCCAAGGCCGTGTACGACAACATGCGCGGCGCAGCCCCGAAAAACCACTTCACCGTAGGCATTGAAGACGATGTGACCCACACCTCGCTTGACGTGGGCGCAGACATCAACACCGTGGCCGAAGGCGCGGTGCAGTGCAAGTTCTTCGGCCTTGGCGCGGACGGCACCGTAGGCGCGAACAAGCAGGCCATCAAAATTATCGGCGACAACACCGATCTGTACGCCCAGGGCTACTTTGCCTACGACTCCAAAAAGTCCGGCGGCTTCACCGTGTCCCACCTGCGCTTTGGCAAGGCCCCCATCACCTCCCCCTATCTGGTGACCCAGGCCGATTACATCGCCTGCCACAACCCGGCCTACGTGCACCTCTATGACGTGCTCGAAGGCATCAAGGAAGGCGGCGTGTTCGTGCTCAACTCCCGCTGGTCCGCCGCGGACATGGACAAGGAACTCCCGGCCTCCATGCGCCGCGTCATTGCCGCGAAAAATCTCAAATTCTACAATGTGGACGCTGTTGACCTGGCCACGGAAGTGGGCCTTGGCGGCCGCATCAACATGATCATGCAAACGGCCTTCTTCAAGCTGGCCAACGTGCTGCCCTTTGAAAAAGCAGTGGAACTGCTCAAGGACTCCATCAAGAAGACCTACGGCAGCAAGGGCGACAAAATCGTGAACATGAACATCGAGGCTGTGGAAAAGGCCGTGGCCGCGCTCAAGGAAGTCCCGGTGCCCGCCTCCTGGCTGAATGCTGCGGACGAGGCTGAAAAATCCTGCGGCTGCGCCGCTGGCGGCTCCTGCGGCTGCGCGGGCGAGCCGGAGTACATCACCGATGTGGTGCGTCCTATTCTGGCGCAAAAGGGCGATTCCCTGCCGGTATCCGCCTTTTCCGCCAACGGCGTCTGGCCGCTCGGCACCTCCGCCTATGAAAAGCGCGGCGTGGCCGTTACTGTGCCCCACTGGCTTTCCGAAAACTGCATTCAGTGCAACCAGTGCTCCTTTGTCTGTCCGCACGCGGCCATCCGCCCCGTACTGGCCGCTGCTGAGGAGCTTGAAGGCGCGCCCGCAAGCTTCGGCACTATCGAAGCTAGGGGCAAAGACTTCAAGGGCCTGCTCTACCGCATGCAGGTCTACGCCCAGGATTGCATGGGCTGCGGCTCCTGCGTGGAAACCTGCCCGGCCAAGACCAAGGCCCTGGAAATGCGCCCCCTGGGTCAGGAACTGGCCGATCAGGTCGCCAACCTCGCCTTTGCCGAAGCCAATATCTCTCTCAAGGACGACCTGACCTCGCGCACCACGCTCATGGGCTCGCAGTACCAGCAGCCCCTGCTGGAATTCTCCGGGGCCTGCGCAGGGTGCGGCGAAACTCCCTATGTCAAGCTGATCACCCAGCTCTTCGGCGAGCGCATGGTTATTGCCAACGCCACGGGCTGCACCTCCATCTGGGGCGCGTCCGCTCCTTCCGTGCCCTATTGTACCAACAAGGACGGCTTTGGCCCGGCCTGGGGCAACTCCCTGTTCGAAGACGCGGCCGAATTCGGCTACGGCATGAACATGGCCTACAACCAGCGCCGCGCCAAGCTTTACGACCTGGTACAGGAGGCCCTCAAGGGCGCGCTGCCGGACGCCATGAAAACTGCCCTGCAAAACTGGGCTGAGAAGCATGATGACGCCACGCTCTCCCGCCAGTACGGCGAGGAAGTCATGGACCTCATGGATCACGAAGCCCTGCACGCCAACCCGGCCCTTGTGGAAATCTACAACATGGCCGACATGTTCACCAAAAAATCCGTCTGGATCTTCGGCGGCGACGGCTGGGCCTA
>DBDO01000194.1 GCA_002293605.1 Desulfovibrionaceae bacterium UBA930 | reverse complement strand
CATGAGAGCTATATTGAAGCCATGGGAAATTTTTGCACCCTGCCCTGCTTCCCTGCATGACGCTTCCCTTTATCGCAACTCTTTTACCAGCAAAAATTTCCCCTTGCAGCCTTTCGCCGCACGCGGCAGGGCCGGAAAATTCCGGGCAGGAAAGTCCCGCTTTATACGGCATATTTATTGCATATTTAACGCATTGGAGAGTAATAATAGCCTATTTTGATTATGCGATGGCATTGCATGGAGGGGGAGCATATCGTGTTGCAAAAACAAATACTTAGTCAGAGCTGGGGCATCGGACTCAGCGCCGAGCAGAGCGCTTTTCTACGCAAGGCGCTCGGAGACGCGCATGAAATTCTTCTTTTTTCTCCGGGCGATCTGGAGGGCATTACTGCTGACAAGGCCAGCGGGCAACCCTATGTCCTGTGGGTTGCCTCCTCCTGCGGCAGCGCCCTGGATCGTTTGCACGACAGCACTATTGTGCTGCTCGCCTCGGCTCCTAAGGTTCTGCTCCTTGAACCGGGCTATTCCATAGAAGATTTTGAAAAGGCCTGCGATGCCGGATTTACGGATATACTGCGCCCGCCCCTGGCCCGGGAACGGGTGGCGGACATTATGCGCCGCTCGCTGGAAAGCCATGCCCTGCATTATGACATGGAGTGCATGAGCAGGGAGATTTTGCTGGAGCGCGAACTGCTGGAGCGCAAAAACGACATATTGAATTTTCTCGTGGATTTCTTGTCCAAGGCCACGGAAAGCCCCGACCTGCGCCATCTCCTGCAAAGGGCATACGCAAGCCTGGAAAAATTCCTTCCTCTGCGCTCCATGCACGCAGCCCTCTGGGAACGCGACAGCGGCGGCTCTGCCCTCCTTTCCCTGCATATTTGCGCCCCGGAGCAGTCGGCATGCCGCGAGCTCTGGCGCGAAAAACTGCTTGAGCACGCGCGGCGCTCACTGGGACAAGCCTTTGCAGTGGCGGAAGTCAGTTCGCTTGAGCCCTGCGGCCGGGCCAGACAGAGCCCGCCCGCACCGCCGGAAGAAGAGAAGCTGCTCGTCCTCCCCCTTGTCTGCGACAAGGAGAGCCTGGGCCTGCTCATACTGGCTACCGCCACGGAGCGCCACCTAGGGCGGGATCAGGCCCTGGCCCTGGATTCGGCCATCCGGCATCTCTCCCTCAACGTTAAAAATCTGAAGCGCTTCCGGCAGATGCAGATGTTCGCCAATTATGACGCCCTGACCAAGGCGCACAGCCGCCGTCACTTTGAAACGCGCCTGGATGAAGAAATAGAGCGTTTTGCCCGTTATGGGGGGCCGCTTGCCCTGATTATGCTCGATATCGACCGCTTCAAACAGGTAAACGACTCTTACGGCCACCATAGCGGCGACATTGTTCTGCGTGAAATCGCTGCCATACTCGCCCAGTCCGTGCGCAGCACAGACTGCTGCGCACGTTACGGCGGGGAGGAATTCGCCATTCTGCTGCCGCATACCGAGCATAAAAAGGCCGAAATTCTGGCAGAACGCATACGCAAACGCGTAGCTTCACACCTCTTCCAGATCGAGGGCAACGCCGCTTTAAACATTACGGTAAGCCTCGGCCTGGCCAGTCTTGCCATCGATGCCCCGGCCAGCAAGCAGGCTCTGCTCCGCGCGGCAGACGGCGCGCTCTATGAGGCTAAAAAAAGAGGCAGAAACTGCGTCTGCTCCGCGCCTCAGGTGCAAAAAAGCCCGGCAGCGCGGGAAAAAATGGCATAGGGGGGCTTTTGGGGGCTGGACTCTTTGCTTCTGCCCTCAAAACACCTCAAACAGGTCATTGCCTGGGGCCTTCATAATCCGAAATCGGCACGGATTGCAGAAGCCGGGAGGTCATTATATTAGTATTTCATGAAAATATGCCCTACCAGACCTTGATAAACTCCTATTTGGCCGATTGCGCCGCAAAGAAGATTGCCCCATCGATCGTGTGGAAATGAAACGCCCTGCCAAATCGGAGGGCCAGAGGCACGAGCGGGCGCGCTCCCGAGAAAGAAGATGACTTTGCCCCCTTCATCTGATAGGACAAATTCCGTCATTCCTACAGCTATGGAGCATATCCCGATGGCAAAAAAACCCGCCCTTTCGCCGGAAGAACTCCGCGCCGAAGCCCTGGCCTCCGCCCTGAGCACCATTGAGCGCAAACACGGCGCAGGCGCGATTATGAAGCTCTCGGACAAAACCCACGTCAATATCGCGGCCATTCCCACCGGCTCCATCGGCCTTGACCTTGCGCTCGGCGTGGGCGGCATTCCGCGCGGCCGGGTTTCGGAAATCTACGGGCCGGAATCTTCGGGCAAAACCACCCTGACCCTGCACATCATCGCGGAAGCCCAAAAACTCGGCGGCGTCTGCGCCTTTATCGATGCCGAGCACGCCCTGGACATCAACTATGCCAAACGGCTCGGGGTGAACACGGACGAACTGCTCATCTCCCAGCCGGATTTCGGCGAGCAGGCGCTTGAGATCGCCGACCTTCTGGTGCGCTCCGGCGCTGTCGATCTTGTGGTCATCGACTCGGTGGCCGCCCTGATTCCCCAGGCGGAACTGGAAGGCAACATGGGCGAAACCCAGGTCGGCGGGCAGGCCCGCCTGATGTCCCACGCCCTGCGCAAACTGACCGGCTCCATTCATAAGTCGCGCACCGCCGTCATTTTCATCAACCAGATCCGCATGAAAATAGGCGTAACCGGCTACGGCAGCCCGGAAACCACAACCGGTGGGCACGCGCTCAAATTTTACGCCACCATCCGCATGGACATCCGCAAAATCCAGAGCCTCAAGGATAAAGAAGAGGTTTTCGGCAACCGCACGCGGGTCAAGGTGGTCAAAAACAAGGTGGCCCCGCCCTTTCGCACCGCGCTTTTTGACATTTTATACGGCACGGGCATTTCCCGAACAGGCGAAGTCATCGACCTTGGCATTGAAGCCGGTATTATTGAAAAAAGCGGTGCCTGGCTTTCCTATCAAAAAGAACGCCTCGGCCAGGGCAAGGAAAATGCCCGCGCCTTGCTTGAAGAAAATGCCGAACTGCGTTTTGAAATCGAAAATAAAATCATCGAGCACCTCGGCATGAATCCGGAAGCCCTTGCCTCGGCGGAAGATGCGCTTGACGCGGAAGCCGATGGCATGCCCGGCGATGAATAACGTATCGCACCCTCAGCGCCATACCAGGAGGATACCTCTTTCATGCTGACCACCAACGAAATCCGCCGCCGCTTTCTCAAGTTTTTTCAGGATCGCGGCCATGAAATCGTCCGCTCCTCTTCTCTGGTGCCCAAAGACGACCCCTCCTTGCTCTTTACCAACTCCGGCATGGTGCAGTTTAAAAAAGTCTTTCAAGGCCAAGAAACTCGCTCCGTAAGCCGCGCCACCACCGCCCAGAAGTGCCTGCGCGTGGGCGGCAAGCATAACGATTTGGAAAACGTGGGCAGAACGGCCCGCCACCATACCTTTTTCGAGATGCTGGGCAACTTTTCCTTTGGCGACTACTTCAAGGAAGACGCCGTCAAATTTGCCTGGACCTTTATTACCGAAGAACTGGGCCTGCCCAAGGACAAGCTCTACGCCACCGTCTTTCTGGATGATGACGAAGCCTACGACTTGTGGCTCAAACACACGGCAATACCGGCCGAGCGCATCATCCGCATGGGCGAGAAGGACAACTTCTGGCGCATGGGCGATACCGGCCCCTGCGGCCCCTGCTCCGAAATTCTCATCGATCAGGGCGAACACATGAGCTGCGGGCCAGACTGCGGCATCGGCAAGTGCGACTGCGACCGCTTTCTGGAAATATGGAACCTCGTCTTCATGCAGTTCAACGAGCTTGCCCCCGGCAAGCGCGAAGCCCTGCCCAGGCCCAGCATCGATACCGGCATGGGCCTGGAACGCGTTGCAGCCGTATGTCAGGGCGTGTATTCCAACTATGATACGGATCTCTTCATCCACATTATCGATACGGCCTGTGCGCTCGCCAAGGTCAGTTACAGCAAAAGCGCGCCCGATACCAATGACGTGGACACCGCCCTCAGGGTTGTGGCCGACCACAGCCGGGCCGTGGCCTTTATGATCGCGGACGGCATCATGCCCTCCAACGAGGGGCGTGGCTACGTGCTGCGCCGCCTCATCCGCAGGGCCTACCGCTTCGGACGCCTGATCGGCATGCCGTCCGCCTTTCTCTACAAAACCGTGGACAGCGTTGTCGCGCATATGGGCGAAGGCTTCCCTGAACTTTTCGCTTCCCGCGATTTTATGGCCCGCGTGGTCAAAGAAGAAGAAGCGCGCTTTGAAAAAACCCTGGATAAAGGCCTTGCCCTGCTCGAAGACGAGCTGGGTTCTCTTGAGGAGCGGGCCAGCCAGACCCTTTCCGGCGATGTAGCCTTCAAGCTTTACGATACCTACGGCTTTCCTTTGGACATCATCAACGATGTGAGCAAAAAACGCGGCATCGCCGTTGATGAAGAGGGTTTTCGCACGCGCATGGATGAGCAGAAACAGCGGGCCAAGGCCGCCTGGAAGGGCTCCGGAGAAAGCGATATCGCGGCCCGTTTCACGGCCCTGCTGGAAGAGGGGCTGCGTTCCTCCTTCACCGGCTATGATTCTTTGAGCGCAAGCTCCCGTATTACCGCCCTGCTGGACAGCGAGGGCGAACGCGTGGAAAATTTGAAAGAGGGGAGCACAGGCTGGTGCGTCACCGGTGCCACGCCGTTTTACGGCGCGTCCGGCGGACAGGTCGGCGATACCGGAAACCTTGATTGCGCGCTCGGCAAGGCCGAAATCACCGATACGCTCAAACCCTCGGCGGAACTGACCGTACACCAGATCAGCGTGAGCCAGGGTGAAATTCCGCTTGATGCCGAAGTAAACTTATGCGTTGCGGAAGGACCGCGTCTGGCTTCTGCCCGCAACCACACCTGTACCCATCTTCTGCACGCCGCCCTGCAACAGGTTCTGGGCGGCCACGCCCGTCAGGCCGGTTCCCTGGTAGGGCCGGATCGCCTGCGCTTTGACTTCAACCATGTAAGCGCCCTGAGCCCGGAAGAACTGGCCGAGGTTGAGCGCCGGGTCAATGCCGCCATCATGGCCGACCGCCCCCTTTCCGTCAGCCACTGCTCCTATGATCAGGCCATTGCCGAGGGCGTCACCGCCCTTTTCGGTGAAAAATACGCGGATACCGTGCGCGTTGTCGCTATTGAAGGTGAATCGGCGGAGCTGTGCGGCGGGGTCCACCTTGAGCGCACCGGTCAGGCCGGGTGCTTCACCATTCTTTCCGAATCGGGTGTGGCCGCTGGCGTGCGCCGCATTGAAGCCGCCACCGGATGGAACGCCCTGTCGGAGTTTCGCGCCCAGCGCCTTGAACTGGAAGAGGCCCGGCCCCTCTTGAAAAGCCGCCCCGGCGAACTGCCACGACGCATTCAGGCCCTGCAGGAAGAAGCGAGGGAGACGCGCAAACAGCTTGAAAAAGTGACCGCGCAAAGCGCTTCCTCCACGGGCAAGGACCTGATGGCCTGCGTGGAAACAATCGGCGGAGTTCAGGTGCTGGCCTCGCGCACAGGCGCGCAAAACATGAAGACCCTGCGCGAAGTTGCCGATGATGTGCGCTCCAAAATGCCTTCGGGGGTCATCTGCCTCACGGCTGAAGACAGCGAGGGCAAGGTCAGCATGATTGTGGCCGTTTCCCGCGATTTGCACGAGCGCTTTACCGCCCCTGCCCTGATCAAAGAAGCCGCTGCCGCCGTCAATGGCTCCGGAGGCGGCAGGCCCGATATGGCCCAGGCAGGCGGCACGAACGCGGCAGGCATTGACGAGGCCTTTGCCATTCTGAAAAAGAAGCTGCAATAAAATCCCCCCTGAAAACTGCCCTGGAGGGGCTCTGTCCCTCCAGACCTCCCCGGCAAGGGGGTGACCCCCTTGCAACCCCATCATCGAAAAAACGGCGCTTTGCGCCGTTTTTTCGGAAATTATGAGCCCAGAGGACTTCAGGCCCCTGGCGGAACCCCACAAAAAACAGTGGCTTTGTCATCTCTGGCGGAGCCCCGAAAAGGGTAAGGAGAAGCATGCCCCCTTTTTCCCAAAAGGCCGTAGTCCGAGGTTATCTGCTGGTCGTTCTTGCTGCCTTGCTCTGGTCCTTTTGCGGCCCCATTGCCAAGCTGGCCTATGCGCACGGCGCAGGCCCTGCGGAAACAGGCTTTTGGAGAACCGCGTTCGCGGCGCTTTTTTTCTGGCTGCACGCCCTGCGCAAGCAGGACTACCGCATCGCTCTGGCGGACAGGGGCACGCTGCTGCTCTTCGGGGCGTTGAGCATCGCTGCCATGAATTATTGCTTCATGCAATCGGTGCGCGAATCCGGGGTGGGCATGGCCGCAGTACTTTTATATACGGCCCCGCTGTGCGTGGCGATCATGTCGCGCTTTGTTTTTAAGGAACGCCTCCACGGCCTGAAAGTCTTCGCCATTGCCCTGGGTTTTGCGGGTGTTGCCTGCATCAGCCTGAGCGAAGGCTTCGCGCAGTCCGGGGCTTTGTCTACCGGCATAGCCTTCGGTTTGGCGGCAGGGCTGGCCTATTCCGTGCAGTATATCGTTGCCAAACTTTTTCTGAGCCGTTATTCGGGCGTTACCATCTATTGTTATGGTTTTTCAGGTGCCATGATCGCCCTCTTTCCCTTTATCTCCTTTACGGCCATCAGCCCCACAGGCTGGCTGGCCATGCTGGCCCTGGGCTTTTTCAGCACCTATCTGGCCTACCTCGCCTATACCCTGGCCCTGAGCGTGCTGCCCCCGACAAAGGCCGTGGTGGCCGCCAATGCAGAGCCCCTGTTCGCAGCCCTGCTCGCCTGGATATGGTGGGGCGAACTCCTGCCGCCCCTGGCCTTTGCGGGCGGGGCCTGCATTATAGCCGCCGTCTTTCTTATGGCGCGGGAATGAAAAACAGCGTATAGAATACAATATGCTTATTCTTCGCACCCTTCGCTTTTTTTTGCTCTGTCTTATACTTGCGCTTACGAGCCTGCGCGCGCACGCTGCTGCTCCGGCAGGGGGAGAAAGCACGCAGGCGCAGGCTCCCCGGCAAACACAGGACGGGCAGGACAGGTCTTTGGCCGCCCTCTGGGAAGTCCGGGTCGGCGATGTCAGCGCCCTGGTTCAGGAAGCTGCCGCCCTGCAAAAGCAGGCGGATGAAAAAACCCGTCCCCTGGCGGAAGAGATGCAGGCCGCGCGTTCGGAATTCACGCGGCTTTCCAGCCTCTATCAGGTGTCGCGGAGCCACCCTGCCGAGCAGCTCACGCTTGTGCAGCAGATGCGTACTGTGCAGCAGAGAATGAAAAAACGCCTCACCCCCCTTGAGGAAATAGCCCAAAGCATCAACAGCCGCCTGGAAGAAATAGACGCCCTGAGCAAAGAGCTTGGCGATATAGAAGAGGATGCAAGGCAAGGGGCGGCAAGCGCGGATCAGGCGCTCACCGGCTACAAACGCTCCATGCAGGAGGCCAGACGCTCGCTCGCCTCAACCGCTGCCAGGCTGAAAAACATGCTGGCTCCGGCCAAAGCCTCCATGAGCCGGATTGATCAGTCCGTATCGGCCATAGAAACGGAGCTTGTGCCGACCTGGGAGCACTATTACCTCACCGCGTCCGATACCAACCTTGAGACCCTGGCATCAACCCCGGCCCTGCTTGCGGAATGGGTGGGCACGCTCCGTTCGCGCATCGCCTTTGCCTATCCTCAAAGCCCGGACGAATGGTTCAACGCGCTTAAAAGCTTTCTGGCCTATGCCATAGGCACGACTGTACTTGGCTCTCTCGCCGCGCGCGGGGCGCGCCGCCTGCCCGGCCACTGGGGCAGATCTTTGGAAAGAGCCATCAGCGGCTCCTGCTTCTGGATAGCCCTTGGCCTGTCCATTCTCGCCGCGTCCTCCCACCGCTCCGGCGGCATCTATTCCGGCTTTGTCCTGGGGGGCTCCCTGGTACTCATAGCCGGAGTGGCAGCCCTGAGTTGGCGGCTGCGCACCACGGCGGTACCAAGCCTGGAGGGTAAGCCCTCCCCCTTGAGCCGCCTGTATCTTCCCGCCGCCGCAGGCGTGCTGATGCTTTTTTCCGATCTGCCCCCCCGCATTCTGGGCCTTATGTGGGCTCTGGTCATGCTGTTCTTTCTCGCCACAATTCTGTACCAGAACAGCAAGCGCGAAAAGCGGGGCGATCTGCCCCTGCTGGAGCGTATATCCTACAGTTGCTCTTTCTGGTTTGCCCTGGGCTCGCTTTTGATCTCCCTCGGCGGCTTTGCGCGCATGGCCATTTTGTTCTTTATGCTCCTCTTTGCCCTGGTGAACACCGTCACCCTGGGCAGCGCGCTTGCCGAACTGGCGAAAGTTCTCGCAAGCCGCCTGTGCAATGAAACAGACATGCCTGTACGCAACGCCCTGGCGGAAGCGCTCGGCATTCCCGCCGCCTGGCTGCTTTCCCTGTTTTGCACCCTGCCCTGGTTCTGGGCCGTGCCCGGTGCCCGCTACATAGCGGCTCATGCGCTCTCAGCCAGCTATACCGTGGGCGAGGCCTCCTTTGACTTCAGCCGTCTGCTCTTTCTTGTGCCGCTCTTTTTTCTCTTCCGCTCTCTGATCCGCCTGAGCAGAACCTCACTTGAGCACCTGCCCGAACGCCTGCCCTCTCTGGAGCGGGGCGTTATTCCCCCTTTGCGCAGCCTTGCCTCCTATGCGCTCTGGGCGCTTTTCGGCATTATCGCCCTTGGCATGATCGGGGTGAATTTCACCAGCCTGGCCGTGGTTGCCGGGGGACTCAGCGTGGGCATCGGCTTTGGCATGCAGAATATTTTCAACAACCTGATCAGCGGCCTCATGCTCATCTTCGGGCGCACCATTCTGGTGGGAGATTACGTGGATGTGGCCGGAGCTTCGGGCACGGTGCGGGCCATCTCCATACGCTCTACCATCATTGAAACGGCGGAGCGGGCGCTTGTCTATGTGCCCAACTCGGCCATCATGTCCGGGCAATTTACCAACTGGACGCGCAACAGCCGCATGGTGCGGCGCACCCTGAGCATCGGGGTAGCCTACGGATCAAGCACGGATCTCGTGGTCAAACTGCTGCTCGAAGCTGCGGCGGGGCAAGAGGGCATTTTGCAAAAACCCGCCCCTGCCGTATACCTGACCGCTTTTGGCGACAACGCGCTGAACTTCAGCATGAATGTTTTTATCGATAACCTCGACCACGACCTGAGCGCCATGTCCGGCCTACGCCTAAGCGTGGAGCGCCTGTTTAGGGAACAGGGCATTGATATCCCCTTCCCGCAGATAACTGTGCATCTGCCGGAAGCGGCGCGGGAGGAAGCAGTTTCACTTTGAGATACTTGCTTAACGGCGGGCAAAGCCCGCTTCAATCTAAACTTGCTCTAATCCAAAAAGAACGGATTGGGCTTTAACCCCATCTGCTCCGCCCTCTCCAGAAGAAACTTCGCCCCCACATAGCTCTCTCGCGATACGGCATCCGCGTTGACTTCCACAAAATTCAGCGAAACCTGTACCGTGCTCACGCCCAGCCTCTTGCATAGATCCAGAAAATGCTGAATTTCTTCCGTAGAGTTGTTTTTCTCGAAAACAATGTACTTCATGTGAATTTGTTTCAGACTGTTTGCTGCTGCCGCGTATTTTTCCAGGTTTGCGACAACCTTGCCGAAGCGATCCACTCCCTTGACCGTGAAATAAACTTCCGGCGATCCTGAATCCAGGCTGACGTTGATCGCTCCCGCACCATTACGCAGCAGGCGCTCAATACAGGGGGAAAAAATCAAGGCATTGGTGTGGATGTACTGAAAATATCCCTGACGGGAGATCCAGTCGCTGGCCTCCTCAAATTCGCCCAGAATACTGGGCTCTCCTCCTCCCCAACTGATGAAACAAGCGGGGTCCAATATACCTTGTTCGTGCAGGCTCTGTATGCCGGGCAAAACCTGGTAGCAAGAAGAAGACTTGCCCCACAGGTCACAATACACGCATTTGCAATTGCAAATATGCCTGTGCATGTTGATCGAAACGCTTTTGAACTTCATATCCAAGCGAACGCCGTTCGCGGAACCGATGTCAATCACCTCCAATTCCGGGCAGCCTCTGCACCATGGGCTGTCCGTCTGCAGGCCCTGAATGATTTCTGAAATATGGTTCTGGTAAGCCGCGACATCGAGAGGGCCGCCATCGTAGGGCATGGAGGGCACGCGCAAGGCGCGGGTGTTGCAGCAGGGCTGGATGCCGCGCGGCTCAAAATTAATGTCGTTTATAAGCTGTTTACAGAATCTCATACGGAATCGGGCGGCCTGGTTTTCCAGCGCCTGTGCATCCAGAACCACTGTTCAGGAGCTTCGAGCACCTGTTTTTCCATTGCTTTCGTATAAAAGGCCGCAGCATCGCGCACCCGTTCGGAAAGGGGGCCTTGCAAAAGCGCGGTATCAAGAGGCTCTTCCATACGCAAAAGGTATGTTCCCCCCTCTTCTCGCCGCAAAAAAATGGGAAAAATCAGGGCTTTTGCCCGCAGGGCCAACATGGCCGGCCCCATGTTCACAGCGGCGGTTTCGCCTATAAAGGGCAGGAACACGGCTTCCCGGCGCAAGGTATTGTGATCGATCAAAAAACAGGTGATGCCGCCACGGCGCAAACAGGCGAGCAAGGCCCCGGCAGCCTCCCGATGATCGATGCTGAGAAGGTTGCCTTCCCTGCGCAATTGCTGGATAATGCCCGACATGGCGGAATCTTTCTGTTTTCTGGCCACGGTCACCATCGGCTGTCCGGTCGCCCTGCCCACCAGGGAGCCCAACACTTCCCAGGCACCGAAGTGTCCTGAAATAAAAACCATGGGCCGCTCATTATTGACCATGGCATGGAAAAGCGTCCAGTCTTCCTCCCGCTCCACCCGGACAAGTTCGGGGCCGAAGCGGTCATTATAAAAAATTTCCATGAAGGATAGCGCGATATTATAAAAGCTGGCCCTGGCTATGGCGCGGGCCTTGTCTCCCGGCAGGCCGAGACGATCCATGACCCGATGCACTGTCTCCTCTCGACGGCGAAAGAGCATAGTCCACATGACAAAGCCGAGCAGGGCCGCAATGCGCCGTATGCCGCCAAGGCTCAGGCGGCGCAAAAGGCCTATAAGGATCTGATACAAGCGCTGCTTCATCGCCGCCCCTCTTGAAGGCGCGAAACCCTGGCAAAAGCCCTGCCGCCGCTGAAGAAAATGCCGCCTTCAGCGTCTTTTTTCACTCGCCGTGCTGCTCTTTTGGCTCTCAAAGCCGATCTCCCCTAGTGAAATTGCTGTACAGTATCCGCTCCCCGCCGCGAGTAGCCTCGCGCGTGGCAGTATTGAAGCATATTTTGATCTGATTACGCAACAGCAAAAAATCACTGCCGCCGCACTTGGAATTACTCCTGTGTGTTGCTGTAAAAATCCTCGTAATTCACACCGAAGACCCGAATCACCGCTTCCATGACGTTCATGGAAATGCCGCGTCTTCCGTTTTCCAGGGCGGATAAATAGGCGCGCGTGACGCCCAATTTTTCCGCAGCCTTCCATTGCAGCCAACCACGCTCCAACCGCAATTTCCTCAAGTCAATCCAAGCCTTTCTTTGCCGTTCTTTCATGACGCCCACCCAATACAGTTGCAAATAGTTACTTTTTAGGTATACAAGGACCCTAGTTGTACTTTATTTGCTATAAACTATTATGTTACATGAGTGTCAATACCCGAAGAGGCGGAGCGGAATTTTTTTCTTCTTATGAGTAAAGACCGTTCAGACAAGAATGAGAGCTGTTTTCCCTTGCCCCTGCACACGCTTCATTGCTTGCACGGAAATTTTTACTGAAACCATGTGTACGAATCTGCCACCCTTTTTTTCAAAAGGATGCGTTATGCCAGACAGAGGACTACTCTCCGTTCATGCTTTTGCAAAGCTATCAAGAACGACTCCAGCGACATTGCATCACTACGATCGCATTGGAATTCTTTCTCCTTATACACGTGGAAAGAATAAATACAGATATTATACAAGCGGTCAACTCTCGCTCATTAACATGATTCGCACACTGCAAAAGCTTGGAATGTCACTTGATGAAATCAGATTATTGAAAAATTTACGCACACCTGAAAATATAAATTATCTTCTTAACGATCAAGTAATTAAAATAGACAGGCAAATAAAAAACTGGATAGAATCGAGAGATCTTCTGCTTACAGTACAAAAAACGATCCGCTCATGCTTACAAGTAGATGAAAACGCCATTCGCGTGAAACATCTCCCTGCTGAAGCGATAATACTTGGAAATATCAATGACTATAGTGCGAGAAGAAATGATTATGACGCACTTTTGCAATTTTATCGAACTATTAGTGACAAGTACCCTGAATTGGATTTAAACTATCCGGTCTGGGGTTTTTTTTCAGAAGAGCGAATTAAATCAGGTGATTGGCATTTACCAGATCGCTACTATTTTTACAACCCCCAGGGGCACGACAAAAGACCGGCAGGACTTTATGTCATTGCTTATGCACGCGGAGGATATGGCAAAACTGATTATTTATATACAAGGTGCCTTAATTACATAGATGAAAATAAACTTGAGATATGTGGAAATATCTATGAAGAGTACCCATTAAATGAATTTTGCATCGTTGATGAAACAAGGTATCTGATACGAGTGCTGATTCCCGTGCGTAAAAAAAGTGCTTCTTCCAGAAAAAACTAGAGATACTTGTAGGCGGGCTTTGCCCGCCTACAAGTATCTCAAAGTGAAACAGCTATAGCTGTTTGCTGCGAGGGGCTTTCGAATTTTCTCTTGCGCCTTGCCATCGTAAAAAAGAGGCAGAGCGCCTTTTTTTACGATACTTGCGGGGTTCAGGGGCCTCTGGCGGGAAGTTCTGGAGGGGCAGCGCCCCTCCAGCAGCTTTTCATGAAAACAGCTTCTATCTTTGCAACTCCGCCATAACGGCGTTCAGTTCCTGCGCCATACGGGACAGGTTCTGCACGGCGGCGGAGGACTGGATCATGCCTTCGGTGGTTTCCCCAACGATCTTGTTGATCTCTTCAATGGCGCGGCTGATTTCTTCGGAGCTTGCGCTCTGCTCTTCCGCTGCGGTGGCGATGGAGGCGACCACAGAAGAGTTGGCCGAAGCCAGGTTGACAATCTCGGACAGGGCCTGGCCTGAGGTGTTGGCAAGTTCGGTGGCCTCGGTGACGGCCCTGGCCGCTTCGTTCACCTCATTGATATTGGCGCGCGTGGAGTTTTGGATGGCCGAGATGTTCGAGCCCACTTCCTGCGTGGCGGACATGGTTTTTTCCGCAAGCTTGCGCACCTCGTCTGCCACTACGGCAAAGCCGCGCCCGGCCTCGCCTGCCCGGGCCGCTTCAATGGCCGCGTTCAGGGCCAGCAGGTTGGTTTGATCCGCGATATCAGAAATCACGTTCATCACTCCGCCAACGCTTTCGGCCTGAGCGCCCAGTTCCTGCATATTTTTCTGTAGCGTGGCCGCCACCTTATTCACCAGATTGATGGAATGCACTACCTTGTCCACCAGGCTGGCCCCGTCCGTGGCCTTGCTTCTGGTCAGCTCGGACTGCTCCGAGGCCTGTCCGGCGTTACGGGCCACCTCCAGTACGGTGGAATTCATCTCCGTCATGGCCGAGGCCGTGCTTTCCACACGGTCGCGCTGCATTTCCGCCCCGCGTGAGACCTGTTCCACCTGGGCGGAGAGCTCTTCGGAAGCCGCAGCCACCCGGGTGGATATGGAGGCGGCCTGATCAGCCACGCGCTGTATGGTCCGCTGCGTTTCCTTGATGGAACTCAGATCCGTAATCAACTGGAGCACGGCAGCCAGTTTACCCGTATGGCCCAGCATGGGAATAGCCGTATAGCTTACGTCCATATTCGCGCCACGGGGATGGGCGCGGGTCTCGGCAGAGGCGGGCCGCAGGGTGTCCACAGCCTTTCGCAGGGCATCGGACGAAGAGCCGTAGTCTTCGCGGTCCATAATTTCTTTGCAGGTTTTGCCCCTGTAGTCCTCCCCGGCCACGGCCCTGCCTGCGGCGTTCAGATAGTTGGCCTTAAGGTCGTCCCCCAGCACCACCACCGGGGAGGGAATATTCTCCAGAACCAGCAGAAAACGGGCAAGCACGGCATTGGTCCCTTCAATCAGGGTGGCGAAACCGCCCTTGTATGCCGCGGGGTCACCCTTGGCGGTCATCCTGCCGCCTTCAACTTCCTTTTCCAGCTTCTGATAGTCGCTGAAAATAGATTGCAAAACTGAGGAAATCTGCCGCAATTCTCCTACAGTCTGGCCTATCTCACCCTTGCCGCGATGCACTATCTGGCTTTGGAAATCCCCTGCGGCAATGGCTCTGGCAAAGCCGCGCATTTTTTGCAGAGCGCGGACCAGGCCTGAAATGATATAGACGGCCAGAAAAATACCGATGAGCATACCCGCGACAGAGACGGCTATCATAAAAAGCTGGGCCCTGCTGTTGCCTTCTATGGTGCGCGTGCCTTGCGCGGTCATCTGTTCGTTCACGTCGGCACTGAGAGCGGTAACAGTGTTCCTTGTGCCGGTGTTCACCGCCACAAGCCGTCCGTCCGCCTGCATGCTCTCTGTGACAGAGGCGCGCATGACATCGGACGAGGCCCTGACCCGTTCGAAGCTTTGTTGAATTGCGGCAAATCGCACGCGCCCTTCATCAGCAACCAGCGTTACCCGAATCGCCTCTATGTCCTTGTTCAGGGCCTCCAGCACCTCGCCCGCGCGATCCGCGTTCTCCTGTGTACGGCTGTAGGCGAGGCGGCTGAACACAGCGCGCACGGCCCCCAAGTGGTTCAGGGCGGCCGCGTTCAGACGAATCCCTTCATGGTTGCCGATGCTGGCGGCAAAAAGGGTCAGGGACACCAGGTCTTCGCTCAAGGCCTGCATGGCAGGCTGCATTGTCTTTTCATACTCGTGCACGGTGGCCAGAACGCTCTTTTCCAGGCTGTCAATGCCCGCCAACTGCTCGCCGGTATTTTTATCAATAGATTCCAACCGCTCCCGTGTCGTGTGCTTTTCCGTAAGCTCCAAAGATTCTTTGATAATTCCCCTATTCGCCTTGATCTCGCCGCGCGCGGCTTCCATCAGCCCGGAATCGGCATTGATACGAAAGCCGCGAATATCGGCTGTGGCACCAAGCTGATTAGCGACCAGATCGGAGGAACGCACATTAAGTCTGGCCAGACGGCGGTATTCCATAAAGCCGTCTGTTGCGCCGGAAAGGCTGAAGTAGCCGATGCCAGCCACGAGGCCCACTAACAAAACCAGAATGCCGAACCCTGCAATGATCTTCTGCCTTGTAGTCATGTTCAGACCTCTCCTTCTGTTACGTTTCTCCGCCTGCGTCCACTATAGCAGTTCCACTTTAAGATATGTTTAACGGCGGCAAAAGCCCGCACGCAAGTATCTCGCGGCAAGGATTTATACATAAATCCTTGCAGAATAAATATACATTTTTTATCAAAATGTGCTATAAAACGATATTGATGTGTTCTTTTGCGCCCTGTCGCATTGTAAGCATGGGCATGACGGAAGATGGCGCACAAACAGTATCGTCAGAAGATATTTTTCCCGGAAAAAACGATGGACCCCTTAGAGGAAAGGCCAGCTCTCAGCGGCCTTTGTCTACACTGTAAAAAACGCCATGACACTGACAGAACTTACAAGAATGTTCCATATATAGACTACCAAGCAGGAAGGATGTCAAGAAGATATTCGCTGTCTACCTCTGAGCGCGATCCGATAGCGCGCGCCCCGCCAGGATAGCAAAGATGCATGCTCTGCCCCTTGTCTTCCGGAGAAAAGTGCCGTAGTCTTTGTACATTGATCTGCGCCTCTCACAACCATGCGCCGCGCCCGCACGGCCTGCGCTTTTCACGCTTTGCATCCGGCAATGAAGCTATGATCAGGGAACCTATGCCGCGCTCCACAAAGCTTTACGCAGCGCTCCTTTTGGCAGCGCTGCTGTGCGGCGGAGCTTTGTACGGCCTTTTCCGGGACTCCAACTCCCCTGGGCCGGAGCCTTCGCCTCCCCCTGCTGCGCCCGGCATGGCGCAAAAGACCGCCAATACCGGCGAAAGACCTGCTTTTCCCCCGCCCCCCGCCCCCTCTTTTTCCGATTCCGTAGAGCGGGCAGGGCACGACAAGGCCGCGCGCAGGCCCGAGCCACCCACAAGCGGGCAAAGCACGGTTGTGGCCTTTGCGGCGGCCCCAATGCCCTTCAAGCCCCCTCTGTCTTCCTTTTCCCTGCATGTAATGGGGCAGGGAGAACCAACCCTTTTGGTCATTGGCGGCATACAGGGGGACGAGCCGGGCGGCTTTTCCGCTGCCGCGCTTCTCGCCTCCCACTACCGCATATGCAAGGGTTCGGTATGGGTTGTTCCTGATCTTAATTTTGCGGGCATTCTTGAACGCGGCCGGGGTCTTTTCGGCGATATGAACCGCAAGTTCGCCGCCCTTGACCCCAGCGACCCCGAATATGACATCATCATGCGTATCAAGGCCGTGCTGCGTGATGAACGGGTTTCCCTGGTGCTTAACCTGCATGACGGAAGCGGCTTTTACCGCCCGACCTGGGAAGACGCCCTGCGCAACCCCAAACGCTGGGGACAGTCTGTGATTATCGATCAGGAGCAGATTGAGGCCCCCCGCTTCAACAAGCTCTATGAAACCGCCCGCAAGGTAGAAAGCGAGGTCAATCAAACCCTCATAGACCCCGTGCACCGCTACCACATCCATAATACCCTGACGGCCCAAGGCAACAGCGAAATGGCCAAAACCCTCAGCTATTTCGCTATCTGCAACGGTAAGCCCGCCTTTGGCATTGAGGCCAGCAAGGAATTTTCCACCGAGTACCGGACCTATTACCATCTCACGGTCATTGAGGCTTTTATGCGCCAAATGGGCCTGGAATTTGAACGGGATTTCGATCTCACCCCCGCCGGAGCACTGGCGGCGCTCAACTCCAACCTCAAAGTCGCCGCCTATGACAATAAATGGATGCTTCAGCTTGATAATGTCCGTCCTACCATCAATATGCTGCCCTTCAAAAAAAATGCCGCGCCGGACATTCGCAGTTCAAAGCCCTTGCTGACCCTTGTGCCGGACAAAAAGCAAAGCAGCTGGCGCATCGCCTATGGAAACAGAACCCTTGCCAGAGTGAACCCGGAATTTATGGATTTTGACGATTCCCTGAACAGTGTGGAAATGCTGCTGGACGGCAAAGCCCGTACCGTTCCCATGGGCGGCATGGTTACGGTTAAGGATTCTTTTCTGGCCAGCCCCGGCCCCGGCTTCAGGGTCAATGCCATAGGCGCGCAGAAAGAAAAAAACGGCTCGGAAGCAGGCGTGACCATCAGGCAGGCTGACTTCATGCCCCGCTATTCACTGGATAAGGACGGGGTCACCTACCGGGTGGAATTCTACAAGGGAAAAGCCTTTGCAGGCATGATTCTGGTACGCTTTGGCAAAGAAGGCCCCGGCCCTGGCAATGCGGTTCCCCTGACTGCGACTTCTGGGCCGGAAACAGAACTGGGCTTTTGACAGCGTATTTTTAAAAAGGGATTTTTCATGTCTGAGCAGCATTCTTTGTTTCGTGCCCTGCCCTCCATGAACGCCGTGCTGGAGGCCCTCATCGGCCCGGCTGACGGGCCGCCGGACAAAAAAGGCAGGGGGCGGGGGACACTGCTTTGCGCCGCCCTGCCAAGACCCCTTGTGCGGGAAAGCGTGGAAGACTTTCTTCAACAGTGCCGGGCCGCCATTGCCGCAGGCGCTGTCCGCGACAAAGAGGAACTTGCCCTGCCCGTTTTGCTGCCCCGCATCACCGCGTATGTGGAAGAGGCCTGCCGCCCCCATTTCAGGCGCGTCATCAACGCCACAGGCGTGGTCATCCATACCAACCTGGGCCGCAGTCCGCTCGCCCCGGAAGCGATTGAAGCCGTCACGGAGGCGGCGGGCGCATACTCCAACCTGGAATTCAATCTTGCCACGGGCGCGCGCGGCAGCCGCTACAGCCATGTCGAGAATCTGATCCGCCGCCTTACCGGTGCTGAAGCGGCCCTTGCGGTCAACAACAACGCCGCTGCCGTGCTCCTGACCCTCGACAGCCTGTGCAAAGGCCGCGAGGTTGTTGTCTCGCGCGGAGAACTGGTAGAAATCGGGGGCTCCTTTCGCATTCCCGAAGTTATGGAAAAAAGCGGCTGCATACTCAAGGAAGTCGGGGCCACCAACCGCACCCATCTTAAAGATTACGCCGCAGCCATAAGGGAAGGCACCGCCGCGCTGATGAAGGTCCATAGCTCCAATTTCCGAATCATAGGCTTTACCAGCGTTCCGGCCCGTGAAGAATTGAGCGCCCTGGCCAAAAGGCATACGCTGCCGCTTATTGAAGACCTGGGGAGCGGTGCCCTTATTGATTTCGCAGCCGCCGGTCTGCACGCCCTGGCAGCCGAACCCGCAGCCGCGCAAGTGCTCGCTGCGGGCGTTGATGTTGTCACCTTCAGCGGGGATAAAGTTCTGGGCGGTCCCCAGGCGGGCATCATCGCGGGCAAGGCGGAATATATCGAGCGCATCAAGCGCAACCCCCTGAACAGGGCTTTACGTATCGACAAACTGACCCTTGCGGCCTTGGAGGCCACCTTACGCCTCTATTGCGACCCTGCTCTCGCCCTGCGGCGCATTCCTGCCTTGCGCATGATCAGCGAAGGCGCGGAGTCCATCCGCCCCCGGGCACGCAAGCTTGCCGCGCTGCTCAAAAAAACTCTGGCCCCCTTCGACTGCTCCCTCACCCTGCGCCCGGGCGCTTCGCGCACCGGCGGCGGGGCCTTTCCCGAGCTTGATCTGCCCACCTGGCTTGTATGCCTTGCCCTGCGCGGCCAAAGCCCCGACAGCCTGCGCAGCGCGCTCCTGCGAAGCACTCCGCCCGTGGTGGCCAGAATTGAGGATAATGAACTCTGCTTTGACCCGAGAACCCTGGACAGCAGCGAATATCCCCTGCTTGCCAAGGCCCTGGAGCAGGCCCTGCACGCCTGACTCCTCACGCACCTATAGCATTTCACTTTGAGATNNCCGAAAAGCGGCAAAGCCGCCTTTCGGAAATTGCGGGTGCAGGGCCGTTCGCCCTTGACGCAGTAAAGGCGAACTCATCTGAAAAGATGTCCCCTGCTGGAGGGGTCCGGGGAGGCAAAGCCTCACGGGAGAACTCTTGAGGAGGCCCATCATGACATGGCTATGGGCGGCCCTGACGCCGCACCCTCCTGTGCTGGTCCCTGAAGTCGGCCAAGGGCGGGAAAAAGAAGCCGGGGCAACGCTTCAGGGCATGCGCTCTTTGGTTGAAGCCCTGAGCTCCCTGCATGCGCACGCGGTCCCGGACTGGCTGCTGCTGCTCTCGCCCCATGCGCCCTATGTTCCGGGCGCGCTTTTCGTGAGCAGCGCTGCGCGTATACAGGGAAACCTGGCCCGCTTCGGCGCGCCCAAGGCACAACTGCGCGCCGAAACACCGCAAAAGGCCCTGCGCGCCCTGGCCGCGCTCTTAAAGCGGGGAGGCATTCCCGCCGCCTTTGGCGCTACGGAAAATATCAGCCAGGATCATGGAACTCTCGTACCCCTGCTGCTTCTGCGCGCATCGTTCCCGGAAGCGGAACTGCCGCCGATCCTTATCGTCAATCCTTCCGGCCTGAGCCCGGAACAGGCCCTTCGTCTGGGAGAACTTCTGGGGGAGGAGCCCTGGCAAGACCGCCCGGCCCTGCTGGCCAGCGGCGATCTCTCACACCGCCTGAAAGAGGACGGCCCCTATGGTTTCAATTCCGCCGGTCCTGTCTTTGACAAAGCGCTAGTCGAGGCCCTGAAGCAGGGCCGGGCGAATTTGCTGCTTGAACTGCCTGCAAGCGTCAGGGAAAAGGCCGCAGAATGCGGGCTGCGCCCGGCGCTTACGCTGCTCGGCCTGTGTGGCGGCCCCCTGCGCATCTTTTCCTATGAAGGCCCCTTTGGGGTCGGTTACTGCACCGCGCTTTGGCAAGCGGAAGGAGGAAACTGACATGGCAAAGACACAGCCCTACCCCGCCCTGGCCCGGGCAAGCATTCTCGCGCATCTGCGCGGCGATCCCACGCCCGGCCCCGGCCGTCTTGCGGAGCTTTCGGATGATGTAAGCCTCTGGACAGTCCGAAAGGGCTGTTTCGTCTCCATAAAAAACAGCGATGGCTCCCTCAGGGGCTGCATCGG
Source organism: Desulfovibrionaceae bacterium UBA930 (assembly GCA_002293605.1). Taxonomy (GTDB): domain Bacteria; phylum Desulfobacterota; class Desulfovibrionia; order Desulfovibrionales; family Desulfovibrionaceae; genus Frigididesulfovibrio. The sequence goes on along the minus strand of DBDO01000194.1, from coordinate 5,903 downwards.
CACCTTTATGCCCACTCAGGCAGACCTCAGCCAAGAAATTATAGCCAATGCCCTTTCCGCAGCCACGCGGGACCCGCGCTTTCCTCCCATGCGGCTGGAAGAGCTGGAAGAAGCGCATATCTCCGTGGATGTGTTAAACGAGCCGGAAGCGCTTTTGCCGGGCATGGCGCTTGACCCCAAAATCTACGGCGTCATTGTGGCCAAAGAAGGACGGCGCGGGCTCCTGCTGCCCGATCTGGAAGGCGTGAGCAAGGTACCGCAGCAGCTTGCCATTGCCGCGCAAAAAGCGGGAATCCGCGATCTGGAAGGGGCGGAAATCTTTCGTTTTACCGTTGTTCGCTATACGGAAGAACGATGAGCGCGGATGCAGGCCGCCCGGAGGCTCACTGTCTGGAAGCGCGCTGGTGGACAAGTGCGGAGCAGGACGCGGCGAAAGGGGAAGCCCCCGCTGTTGTCTGCACGCTCTGCCCCCATGCCTGCGTCATCGCAGAGGGTAAAAGGGGCTATTGCCGGGCCAGAGGCAATGCCTCCGGCCGCCTGCTCTCTCCCTATCTCGGCCGCTTTTCCTCCATAGCCATCGACCCTGTTGAAAAGAAACCGCTCTATCACTGGCGGCCCGGCAGTCATATTCTCTCTCTGGGCAGCCTCGGCTGCACCATGCGTTGTCCCTTTTGCCAGAACCACAGCATTGCCCAGCCTTCAGAGCCTTTTCTCAGCCAGCCGCCGCTCAAGGCCGTGGACGCGCCCAACCTGGCCGCCCAGGCACGGGAGCAGGACCTTGCCGCCATTGCCTATACCTACAACGAGCCCGCCTTGCAGGCGGAATACATTATTGCCGCAGCCCCGGTGCTGCGCGAGGCAGGCATAGCCACGGTGCTGGTCAGCAACGGCATGTATTCCGAGGCCCTGTTGCAGGAGCTTGCGCCGGTGGTGGATGCGGCCAATATCGACCTTAAATGCTTTAACAGCAAAACATATGCGCGTCTGGGCGGCTCGCTGGAAAGCGTCATGCGCAGCATACAAGGGCTGCTGGAGGCGGGGGCGCATGTGGAGATCACAACGCTGGTCGTACCCGGCATAAGCGATTCTCCCGAGGACTTCCTGCGTGAAACAGAGTGGCTGGCCGGGCTTTCGCCGGATATTCCCCTGCATATTTCCCGTTACCGCCCGGCCCACAAGTACGAGGCCCCGCCCACGGACATAGCGCTTTTGCAAAGCTTTGCCTCCCTGGCCCGGCAGAGACTCAGACATGTGCATATCGGCAATGTGCCGTATTTGCGCATGTAGTTTCAACGCAAGACAACAATTACATTAATTGCTCTTCGCGAGAGAAAGCGCTCCCACGCTCTGACCGATCCAAAAACGAAATTCCGGCGATGCCGCAGGGGGAAAGCGCGGGCCGAAAAAACTCAGATCCGTACTTCGAATCAATGGATTATAGTCAAGAATGCGCATGGCTTCTTTTGTATACAGAACATCACACACATAGTCAGCGTGTTCGGCATGGGGCAGCACATGCTCTACCATGAACTCCTGTCTTCTGCATGCAATCTCCCCACGCAAAGTATATATTTCTTTATAAAAAGGCCTCCCTTCAATATAGTATTGAGATATGCCGCTGATACTGCCCTTTTTGACGATACAGCGCAATTCCTGCCACTCCTGTATGGCAAGCCAGGGGCGGATAAACAAGGATATGGGGTAGCCGTAGAGAGAGGCCCAATGCACATCGCTGCAAACGCGCCTGCTGCAAGCGAGCATATTGAAGGCATCGCTGGCCTTGCCGCAGGGGAGCCGTTTATAGAGCGAATCTTTGGGGCTGCGGGAACCGCCCTGCCGCGTCCAGCCTGGCCTGTATGCGGGAGGCAAGAGAGATAAGCCGGGCGCTGGTTTGTTTGTCCCTTTCCGCTCCCGGAATGCCAAGCCTGGAGGCAAAAGCCCGCATCTCCTCAGGCCCAAGAGCAAGCCTCTCCTGCGGGATAAAGACCTCCTGAAGCGCTTGAGGCAAATTCTCAAGGTAATAGCCGGTTATAGCCTCAGATAAAGGGGCCATCGGCAACCATGCCGCTGCCCCCCACATGCCGCACTGTCTCTCTTCCTGAAATAGGAACACCTTCCGGCAGGTCTGAAAAACACATGCAGTGTCCAAACTTCCCATGCTCAAAGTAGTAGTATATCCCCTCTTCTTCGCATAATCTGGCGATAAAATGCAGATCCGACTCGCTGTACTGCACGCAGTAGTCCCTTTTTTTATATTTTCCGGAGCATTGCATCTTCCAGTCCTCAGCAGGAAAGCCCTGTTCCTGGAGGATGATCTGAATAATATCCAGCACAGTTTTATTCTGAAAAATGCGGTGATCTTCCGTCTGATAGAGAAACCATGCCTTTGGCACGAGTATACATTCATAATGCGTAAATTCATTGCCTGTTCCCGTTTGCTCAAATTGTTGAATTACACCATGAATATAGCGATCCCGCATACTTCTGTCTGTAATAGTCAGCAAGGCACGTTTTCCGAGCAGGCCGACAATATCGATATCGTCTCTGGAGGCGACAAGACTGATAGTGAATTCATAAGGAAGACCTATCTCCTCTTTCCCCTGAAATCCGTGTACACGAAAGGGAGTGCTGTCATTTTCAATCGCAAAGCTGAACCAGGCTCTGTTTGCAGGCATACTCATTAATGCACCCTCCATGCGGCCTCACACCGCAAAGCTAATCGTTGTAGCCGGGGACAGTTCCTGCCTCCTTTTATTACATAATATGCTCTTTATTTCATAGATATAGCCAATATCATATACGTCTTGACTATAGCACCCTTTGCCTGCTGCGCGCAATAGACATAAAAAAATTCCCCCCTTGGCAAGATCTTGCCAAGGGGGGAACGCTTTTTGTGGCCCCTCTCTTGTATACGAAAAAATATACTTGCGCCGCAAGGATTTACGAATAAACCCCTGTCACAGCTCTCTCAAAGTGCAAAGTCTTCAAAACAGATTACTTTCGAAATGCTGCACGCATCGTTCACGGCAGGCAAAAACCTGCCTGTTCCTCGTTGGCGGCCGCTCATGCTACTCACGTCCGGCCTCGAGCATTCCAATTTTGGAATGCTCGAGGCTGTTGACTTTGTCAACAGCCCGCCGCGCAGGCGTAGGCGGCATTCATTGCCGCCGTTAAGCGCCGGAGCGGGCGTGCCTTTACAAAGCACGCTTTTGCGGGCTTTGTCATCACTCTGGAGCATTCCAATTTTGGAATGCTCTATATCTTCATGGCATTGCGCATTTGTCTGCACACACCCATCAGCATGTCGAACTCATGCCTGCGCAAACGGCTTTTCCGCAAAAAACGGCGCATCGGCTGCATAAACCAGCCCGGATTGTCCCTGGGCAGGTGGCCTATGGCCTGAAGCGTTTCCTGCAAGGTGCAAAGCAGCAGCCGCTCTTCTTCCAGGGTAGCACGGCGGGAATCTTCGCTTATGACGGGGCGGGTCCAACCCTCTCCGCCCCTGTCTTTGCGGGCGCTCCGGCTTTCAAAGGCCAGGGCCTTATCCGCCTTCATGCACTCATAGAGCATGAGCAGCACGGCCTGGGCCAGATTCAGCGAGGAATGCTCCTCTGCCGTGGGAATGACGGCCAGACAACTGCACAGCTCAAGCTCGGCATTGCTTAGTCCCCGGTCTTCGGAGCCAAAGACCAGGGCCGCCCGTTCGCCTTCCCGCACGGCGGCGCGTAGCGCTGCGGCGGCTTTTTCCGGCGGCAGAACATCCTTGCGCCAGCCCCCGATCCGGGCGCTGGTGCCAACGGCCAGGGAAAAAGGCGCAAGCGCCGCCTCCAGGCTTTCCTCAACGCGAACAGCATCCAACAGGGCAAGCCCCTGCGTGGTGGCCAGCGGGGTCGCCTTGTCTTTGTCCCAGCGCTCGGGGCGCACCAGAATCAGCTCCGAGGCCCCCATATTGGCCATGGCCCTGGCGGCCATGCCGATGTTCTCCGGAAAGCGGGTGCGCACAAGAATGACGGAAAGATTACGCAGCATGGCAAAGCAGGGCCGCAGTCGCGGCGTATATAAAAGAGGATAGAGAGGAAGAAGACGCGGCCACTATGAAGCGAACACTCAAAGCGCCGCCCCCAGACCGTCCCACAGGCGTGAGGCAATGAGCCAGATCATGCCTATGCCTATGCCAAGCTTGACCACAAAACCGCCAAAACGCCCCAAAGTGGCCCCAAAGGCGGCGCGTGAGGCGGCCTGGTTTGTGGCGCCGCCGGATTTTTCCAGCAGCCAGCACCCCGCAAAACCGCCCCCGAGCGCCCCCAGGAGCGCGCCAAAACCGAAAAACAGGGGCGCGCAGGCAATGCCGCCGAGTACGGCACCAATCATGCCGCCAATGCTGCCTTTGCCGGAGCCTCCGTATTTTTTTGTGCCAAAGTGCCCGGCCAGAAACTCCACCACTTCGCCAAGCGCGGCCAAAGAACCAAGCAGCACAAAAAACTGCCAGCCAAAATCCGGCGCAGAGGAGAAAAAGGCCCACAGGGCGGCAATGCCGAGGATAAGCCAGTTTCCGGGCAAACCGAGAAAGAGCAGGAAAAGGGAACAGAGCATCAGTACAAAACAAAACACAGCCGCGATATATCCCATCAGGAAAACACTCCCGTTCATGGTATTGAAAAAAGTACAATTCCTTGCAAAGCCCTATATCGTACCCGCAATTGCAAGGCCGCGCAATTGCCACAGGCTGGGGGCAGGGGCAGAAGACTAAAGTTTTTTGCTAATATTATTAATAGTTTAAATTTTTTTTCACTTTTTTTCCCTTTTGCCTCTTTTCAACGCGAATTGGAGGCTTATACTAGGAGCGTTCGCTACCGGACAGTTGCGGGGGTATGCAGATTCTGCCCCGCGCGCCCTCCCCTTGACGGCGGGCGTCCTTCGGCATATTTCGTTCGCGGGTTTTTGCCCGCCATGGTTTTCACATCTCAAAAACGCATTTTGTGGAGGTTAGCGTATCATGAAGCTGAAGCCCCTGAACGACCGAGTTCTGGTAAAACGCCTGGAAGGCGAAGAAAAAACCGCAGGCGGCCTGTATATTCCCGACACCGCCAAGGAAAAACCCTCCAAAGGCGAAGTGGTCGCGGTCGGCCCCGGCAAAGCCGCCGACGATGGCAAAATCATTCCCATGACAGTCAAGGCTGGCGACCAGGTGCTCTTCAACAAGTATGCCGGTACCGAGTTTAAAATCGACGGCGTTGAGCACCTCGTTATGCGCGAGGACGACATTCTCGCCGTTATCGACTAATCCCATCGCCGCGCGTCTTTTATTCGACTGATCTCATTATATTTACGTTTACGGAGGAGACAACATGCCTGCCAAGGAAATTTTCTTTGATACCAAAGCCCGCGAACGCCTTTCCCGCGGGGTGGACACCCTTGCCAACGCCGTTAAAGTCACCCTGGGCCCCAAAGGCCGCAACGTGGTGATTGAAAAGTCCTACGGCTCTCCCGTCATCACCAAAGACGGCGTGACCGTGGCCAAGGAAATCGAGCTGGAAGACAAGTTTGAAAACATGGGTGCCCAGATGGTCAAGGAAGTTGCTTCCAAGACCAGCGATATCGCGGGCGATGGCACCACCACCGCCACCATTCTGGCTCAAGCCGTGTACAAGGAAGGCGTCAAGCTCGTTGCCGCTGGCCGTAACCCCATGTCCATCAAGCGCGGCATTGACAAGGCCGTGGCCAAGCTTGTCACCGAGCTGGATTCCCTTGCCAAGCCCACCCGTGATCAGAAGGAAATCGCCCAGGTCGGCACCATTTCCGCCAACTCCGACAGCACCATCGGCAACATCATTGCCGAAGCCATGGGCAAGGTCGGCAAAGAAGGCGTGATCACCGTTGAAGAAGCCAAAGGCCTTGAAACC
>DBDO01000121.1 GCA_002293605.1 Desulfovibrionaceae bacterium UBA930 | reverse complement strand
TCCTTGCCCAGCGAGGTGTGTTCGGTCAGCGGCAGGGCGACGTTGGCCCCCACGCTGAGCTGGCCGAGCAGGGCGCCGTCCTGAAAGAGCACGCCCATGCGGCGGCGGATCATGCGAAACTCCCTGCCGGACAGGGCGAAAATATCTTTGCCCCCGAGCAGTATTTTGCCCGCCATAGGGCGGGACAGCCCGATGATGTGGCGCAGCATGGTGGACTTGCCCCCGCCCGAGCCGCCCAGGATAACGGAAATCTTTCCCGCAGGCATGAGGAGGCTCACATGATCCAGAACAACGTTTTCCCCGTAGCCCATGCGCGCGTCTTTGCATTCTATGGTCCAGGCGGTCGGCATGGCATTTTACAAAAGGAAGGAGGTGATGACGTAGTCTGCCACGAGCAGCAGGATGCAGGAGAGCACAACGGCCGAGGTGGTGGCGTTGCCCACGGCTTCGGCCCCTCTGCCATCGCTGCGCAGGTGCGCGAAATAGCCCTTGTAGCAGGACACGGTGACCACAATCAGGGAAAAGAAGAGGGATTTGGTGAGGCAGCCCGCCACATCGTTCCAGCGCACGCTGGAGAGCACGCCGGAAAAGTATACGCCCTCGCTGACGTTGAGCATAAGCACGCCCGTGGCATAGCCGCCGTAAATGCCCACCACGCAGAAAACGGCGGTGAGCAGGGGAAAGGCGATCAGCGCGGCGGAAAAACGGGGCGAGACCAGGTAGCCCATGGAGTTGATGTCCATAACGTCCAGGGCGTCGATCTGGTCGCTGATGCGCATGACGCCTATTTCAGCGGTCATGGCCGACCCGGCCCGGCCTGTAACCATCACTGCCGTGAGCGTGGGGCCGAGTTCGCGGATGAGGCTGAGGGCCACGGCAGAGCCGAGAAAACCCTCGGAGCCAAAGCGCGTCATGGCGTAATAGCCTTGCAGGCCGAGCACCATGCCGGTAAACAGGCCAATCAGCACGATAAGAAACAGGGAGCCCGCGCCAATGACGTGGATTTGACGGAAAACTTTGGGAATTTGCGAGGAGGAGCTGAACATGCGGGAAAGGCCGTGCAGCATGAACAGGGTCATGGCCCCCATTTCGCGGATCAGGCAAAGGACGAGACGGCCAAGGCCCGCAGCCAGAGCGCTTGCAGGGCCGCCTGCGGAAGGAGAAAGGTGCGGCGTGGGCGTATTCATTGCTTCCAGCTTCTCATAGGAAAAGGCATCATGAAGTGTTGCGCCTGGAAAGTCAAGAAGCGGCAAGGTTTTTATGATCTGGCGGGAGTATGAGCGTCTCCGGACTTCACGGGAAATACATAGTCTTGCCTTACTTCAAGATATTAGCGCACAGCATGCTGTATATCTTTGAGCAAAAGAAACAAGTGCATCGGATTTACCGGACCTGGCTCAAAGCCGAAACGCACATAGCACTGCCGGGCCTTTTCATTTTTCGCATGCACGATTACCGCGCGGATTCCGGCTATGTCCGCCGCCTGCAAGGTACGCAACAGTGCGTCCCTCAGCAAAGCGCTTCCCAAGCCTTGCCTCTGAAATTTCTGCATAACAGCAAGCCGCGCCAGCAGCATCACCGGCACCGGCTGTCTGGCCAGCCCTTTGATAATACGAGGCGGCGTGCCCGCGTGTTCGACTCCGGCAACGCTCAGACTATAGTACCCTGCAATGAGGGAAGCGGTGCAGGCGATATAGGTTTGCGCGCTGTTCGCTTTTTGATTGCTCCAGGCATAGCGTTGCAAATAACGGTTCAACTCCGGCTGGCCGCAATCGAACAGTTCAACAGGGTCGTCCGCTTTCAGTTTACGAATCGGCGTAAAGGGAGTGCTCACCCAAGCACTCCCGGCTCCAGCAGAAGTTTACGGATCTGCGGCTTATCCTGAACAGGTCGTTCCAAGGCCGCTTGAAAGTGCTGCCATTGTTCGTCAGTCAGGGTGAACAGGCGCTGTTCCGCCAAAGTCTCATGCGCCATCGCAATACCCGCTTCCAAAAGAAATTCGCTGACATTTTTGTGGCTGACCCTGGCCGCTTCCTGAAGCAGCGCCTTGACCTGCTTACTGGCGCGGACATCGACCCGCTCTGTTTTTGCATGTTGGGGGAAAGGCATGGCGTTTCTCCTTTACCTATAGCATAATGTCAGGACAACGTACTGACAAGTGCTTTTTGTCCGAGCGCTTCAGTTCTTCCGCACCGTGCAAGGCCCGCCGGGCATATGGCAGGGGGCGGCCATGACTGCAAGCCCCCTTTGCCCCCTACCGCGCTCCCTTGGGAAAGAGTATGACCCCGATGGTTTTGAGGATGATTTTGGCTTCCAGCAGCGCCGAAAGATGCTTGATGTAAAAAAGGTCGTATTCCAGCTTGTAGCGGGAGTCCTCAACGGACGCGCCATAGGGGTAGCAGACCTGGGCCCAGCCCGTGATGCCCGGTTTGACCGTATGCCGCACCTCGTAATACGGTAACTTTTCGGAAAGCTCGCGCACAAATTCGGGCCGCTCGGGCCGTGGTCCGATAAGGCTCATCTCGCCCCTGAGCACGTTGACCAGTTGCGGCAGCTCATCAATGCGCGTTTTGCGCAAAAAGCGCCCCACCCTGGTCACCCGGGGGTCTTCCTTGTCCGCCCACACAGCGCCCCGGCTTTCCGCATCAGGCCGCATGGAGCGGATTTTATACACGGAAAACTCCTTGCCGTGCAGGCCGATGCGCTTTTGCCGGTACAGCACCGGGCCGGGCGAATCCAGGCGCACGGCAAGGGCGGTCAGCAGCAGCAGGGGCAGGGTGCAGAGCAGCAAGGTCAGGGAAAAGACAATGTCGGAAAAGCGCTTGAGGCGGCGCATGGTTCCGTTGACGTTGAGATTGAAGCCGTCTTCAAGCAGCAGCCAGTCATCGGCGATGAGATCGACAGGCACGCGCGTAGCCAGGCGCTCGTACAGGCCGCGCATATCCACCACATTAAGCCCCTGGAGCTTGGCCGCGAACAGCCCGTGCGCCATGTCCTGATCCAGGTAGAAGCTGTCGAGCACGATCAGCTTGGTGGGGCTGTGCTTGTTGATAACGGCAAAGATATGATCAGCCGGGCCGAGCCAGGGGCCGGCCTCGTCCGGGCTTGCGCCTTCCTCGCCCACATAGCCGATGATCTGGGATTGCGGGTCATATTCCTCAAGCACGCGGCGCGCCCTGCCCGCGCTGGCCGCGCCGAGCAGAATGACGCTG
>DBDO01000159.1 GCA_002293605.1 Desulfovibrionaceae bacterium UBA930 | reverse complement strand
GGGAATGCCGGACAGTCCCGCCTCTTCGGCCACAGAGGCAGGAGGACGGCCCGAGGCGGCGCTTTGGGCTGCAAGGGCGCGCAGCTTTTCCGAAGGGGTCAGCGAAGGCGCTTCGGGCATGGGCGCGCCGTTGCAGGAGCGCTTGGTCCGGCGCTGCATTTCGATAAGATAATAAAGAACAGTATGGTCTTCGGCGATTCCCGCCGCTTCGGCCTGCAAGGGCGCTGGCAGCAGAAGCGAGAGCGCAAGCGCAAGGCAAACGAGAAGGGCTTGGGGTATACTAAGAATTTTTTCCTTAAAGCGCATACAGCAATATTTCCTTATATCTCTACCAGGGTGTAACGGGTGCTGCCAAGTCCGATGGATTCGGCATAACTGAGCTGCACCTCGCCCTGGGTATAGGACCAGGTGCCCGTGAATTTGTCCCGACCCGGCTCGTGGTTGTGCGCGAGGCAGGACTGGGTGAAACCGGCCTGGGCATTCACCAGATCAAAGGAGGCCTTGTCCAGCGCGACCGGATCCGTGGAGGCCACAATGCCTATATCCGGCACCAGGGGGGCATCGCTCCAGGGTACGCAGTCGCAGTCGGGCGTGATATTCATGAGAAAGTTGAAATAGCCCACCCGCTTTTGCTTTCCCTTGACCGCGCCGAGCGCGTATTCGGCCATGCGCTCGTTAAAGGGGCCAAGCTCGCTCCCCCAGTCTATGCTCACGGCCTTGGGTTCGCACACGGTCAGGCATTCCCCGCAGCCCACGCATTTGTCCTTATTGACGGCGGCGTGTTTTTTCCCGTCCTCCACCTGCCAGACAAGGGCCTTTTCCGGACAGTGGGCCATGCACATGCCGCAGGCTATGCAGCTGTCCTTGTTGACGGAAAAGCGCGAGGCGTGCTGATCGCACTTGCCCTGGGAAGGCGCGCAGCCCATGGCCAGGTTCTTGATGGCCCCGCCAAAGCCCGCCATTTCATGCCCCTTGAAGTGGGACATGACGATCATACTGCGCGCCTCCACAATGGCATCGGCAATCTTGACCTTTTTGAAATGTTTTTTATTGATGCGCACCTCGGAAAAGCTGCCGCCGCGCAGGCCGTCCGCGATAATCAGAGGGGCGTCCACCGTGGCAAAGCCAAAGCCGTGCTCCAGGGCCGTGCGCAGATGGTCGGCGGCGTTGTGGCGGCTGCCCTGGTACAGGGTATTGGAATCGGTCAGAAAGGGGGTTGCCCCGGCCTGTTTGATTTTGTCCACCACGGCCCGGGCGAATACAGGGCTGATAAAGGTATCGTTGCCGCGCTCGCCAAAGTGTACCTTTACGGCGGTGAGCGCATCCTTGCTGACGAGCTTCGCAAATCCGGCTGCGTCAAACAGGGCGGCGATTTTACGTATTTTGCTTTCTTTTGCCTTGCGCGCACGGGGACCGGCGAAATAGACTAGGGAAGCAGTGTTTTTTGTCATGGCACGTTCCTTTTTCAGATATTTGCCGATGCAGGACAAAAAGGCTATAGCAGGAAAGGCGGCGTCCAACCCGCTCACTATACCCGAGTCGGACGCCCCGCACAAGAAGGGCGTGAAAACAGTCCGGCATATCGTTCCTTCTTGTGTCCTGCTCCTTCTTGCGTTCTGGAGAAAAGCATGCCTGCGTCTGCAGTTGGAACCCCGGCCCATATATTCGCCCTGCTTGCGCTCGTCCTTGCCGCAGCGGCAGGGGCGGGCCTCTATCATAGTATGGATGGCGGAACAGATAGCCGCATTCCCCTGGAAAGCTATTACCGGGCGGTATACCTGCTGCAACGCCTGGGCGGTCCGGCAGCGGAAGAAGCAGAGGCGGTGCCGGGCCGGGTGCCCTATCTGGATGAAACCGAAAGTCTCGCGCATCACCCTGATACCATTCAGGTGCTGCAACGGGCTGCGGAGGAGCTTGCCGCAGCCGAAGGCTTGCGGCCCAAGGCCCCGCTCTTTGAGGCCTATGCCCGTCTGGCCCTGGGCGAGCGCGAACGCGCGGCCCAACTGCTTACCCGCTATGTGGCGGTCAATAGCTATGAGGCGCGCCACTACGCCCTGCTTTGCGAAACCCTGTACAGCCTTTCAGACTATAGCTCGCTTTTGCTGATTTGCCGGGAATGGGCGGAGCGCGATGCCGCCTGCCGGGAGGAGCGGGCCTATTATCTCTGGGCCGCGCTGCATAACAGGGGAAGATATGCCGATGCGGCGCGTAGCGCTGCCGAAGGGCGGGCCTGCTTGGGCTGGCGGGCGGAGGTATACGGGGCGAAATCGCTTTTTGAGGCAGGCGATGCAGGACAGGCGGAAAAACTGGTTAGTGAGCTTCAGGTTCGCTTTCCGGAAGAAGCCCGGCAGATTGCCAGGCTGTGGGAGCTTTTGCGGGATAAAAGCGCTGTGTAGGCGCGGAATCTGCCAGGCCCTGTTGCCTTTGCGGCGAAAAACTGCAATATTCACCGCAAAAAGTGCGGAGATNNTTTTATACATTTCAGCAAAGCCATACTCCCCAAAACACTGTTGCCGCCCGCGAGCGATTGTATAGCGGCAGTTTTAAGGCTGACCTGATAACGATAAAAAGTTATATTCTGGGGACAGCCAAGGCTCGCCGGATACGCTGCCTCCCTCCAAAAACTACTGCCCCTTTTTGAGTTCTCCCGTCTTATAAACGCTATACCCCTCATAATGGTAGCTGGCGTCAATGCCTTTCATGTACACTTCACGATCGTTAATTTTGTCTGTCAGGGCATTTTTTAAAAGAATTTTGATTTCTATATCTTTTATGGGACTGCGTTCCATGGCAAGGAGGTAGTCTTCTTTATCAACAGTACTCCAATCAATGACTTGCTTGAGTTCTTTTTTCAAGATCATATCAAGCCATATGCGTGTACTGCGGCCATTGCCTTCGCGAAACGGATGCGCAATATTCATTTCAACATATTTTTCAATAATTTTATCGAAACTTGACTGCGTCATTGCGTCAATATTGTTGAGGGCAGCTTCAAGGTAGATAAGAGGCGCAAAGCGGAAGTTTCCTTTTGCGATATTGACGGTGCGCATCTTTCCGGCAAAATCATAGAGTGCGCCAAAGAGATGCTTGTGGATTGCCGCAAGCCCTGCAAAGGTGCCAACTGCAAAGGTATCGAGCAGGCCCGTTTCAAACAGTTCAAGAGCTTTCGCCTTGCTGATTTTTTCTTCAGCTCTGGCGAGTTCCGCAGCATCTGTTATGCCCAATTTGTTTGCTAATGCCATGAATCCACCTGCTCCTTACATCTCGTTTTGGTGATGCCGTGGGCATCCATTAGAGCCCTCAGCGGCCAGGCGCAGCAGGGGTAGCATAAAGCTCTGAAAATCAGGGATTGCCATAGGAACTTATCCTTTTTGCAGTTGATCCACAAAGCCCAAGGTCTCCAGCACCTGCAAGATTTTCTGCATACTTTTTTATATGATATCCCCTCATGGAGGGCTATAATAAGTAAATTAGCTAGTTGTTGACGCTTGCACGCCAAGACGTTGTTTTTGAGTCAATTCTTCTCGTAACAACTTGAAAAATAGTTCGTGCCTGTCTTTAGCATCACCAATAATTGTTGACGCACAAAGAAAACAAATATGGGCATCATTCTCTTTATTATAAGAGTTTAGCATTGTTCCATATCTTGTTATTGCTTCTCTAAAATCATCACTTTTGAGGTCTTCCTTTAAATCATCATCAATATAAGTTATAATAAAAACAAATATCCTTCCAATATTTTGTGCATGCTTTCTTATAGAACGAGCATATTTTCTTCGAACTTGAGAGGCCGCATCTGCTTTTTGATCTCTGCCTACCCCTAGTCCTTTAAATTCAATGATAACACAATCTTTAGTGCAATTTGCCTCGTCTTGATCACGATCAAATGCAATAAATAGATCCATGACTTTTTTTGAATTATGGTCGATATCATGTTCGCCATAGATGTCATTGATTATATTTTTAACAATACCTTCACTCGCAAAATACGAGAAATTCATGAATTTATCATCAAGGAGCCATATGCAGTTTTGAAGATCAATATTCTCAGTATCTGAAAATCTTTGGCTCTAGTTGCGTTTAATAT
>DBDO01000167.1:2780-3534 GCA_002293605.1 Desulfovibrionaceae bacterium UBA930 | reverse complement strand
AGCTTGCGCTTGGAAAGCACGGTGCGGGTGATGTTCAGGCGGGCGAATTCCGTCTGCTCGGAGCGGAAGAGGCCGAGCGTTTCCAATACCCAATCGTAGAGCTCGCGGTTGTTGACGAATTCCAGGGTGCACAGGGAATGGGTGATGCCTTCCAGAGAATCGGAAATGCAATGCGTAAAATCGTACATGGGGTAAATGCACCAGGTATCGCCGCTGCGCTGGTGGTGCGCGTGGCGGATGCGGTACAGGGCGGGGTCGCGCATGATGATGTTAGGGGACGCCATGTCTATTTTGGCCCGGAGCACATGGGCGCCGTCTTCAAACTCGCCTGCGCGCATGCGCCGGAACAGATCCAGGTTTTCCTCCACGCTGCGGTCGCGGTAGGGGCTCTTTGTACCCGGCTCGGTCAGGGTGCCCCGCCCGGCGCGGATTTCCTCGGCAGACTGGCTGTCTACATAGGCCTTGCCCATGCGGATAAGATCCTCGGCAAAGCCGTAGAGCTTGTCGAAATAGTCGGAGGCGTAGTACTCCCTGTCCGCCCAGTCAAAACCGAGCCAGCGCAGATCCTTGCGGATGGCGTCCACGTACTCCTGACTTTCCTTGAGCGGATTGGTGTCGTCAAAGCGCAGATTGCACAGACCCTGAAATTCTTCGGCCACGCCGAAGTTCAGGCAAATGGACTTGGCATGCCCAAGGTGCAGATAGCCGTTAGGCTCGGGCGGAAAGCGCGTGTGCACCGCCTCTCTGTGGCCCG
>DBDO01000167.1:0-2744 GCA_002293605.1 Desulfovibrionaceae bacterium UBA930 | reverse complement strand
CCGCATGCAGTCGTTTCGCTCATTGTTTTTTCCTGTGGTAGTATGCGCTTGAGAGTATTATCGAAGCCCTTTTCCGGGAATTGCGGGTGCAGGGAACGCGTTTCCCTGCCGGAGGGGGTTGGGGAGGCAGAGCCCCCCCAAAAAACTATCTGGAACAGACCCTAGAAAAGCTGGTCTTTCAGCAGATCCACCGCCTCATCATCCCCGCCGCCGCCGCAGGCATCGGAGCGAATGGGCAGGCCGGAGATGTAGGGAAAGCCCGCGCCTAGTTCCCCGTCCGGGCCGCTGCGTCCGCTGGACCAGGAAATGCCCTGGGGCACGGGGAAGTCGTCCTTGGGGTACATGGGGTCGGCCACGCTGCGGTATTTGATGAAAATGGGCAGGGCCGCCTTGCCGCCGTATTCGGAGCGGCCCATGGGCTGGTTGTTGTCATAGCCCACATAGACGCTGGTAACCAGGTGCGGGGTAAAGCCGATGAACCAGGCATCGCGCTCATCGTTGGAGGTGCCGGTCTTGCCGCCCATGGGCCGCCCGAGCACGCGCGCGGCGCTTCCCGTGCCTCCGGTGATCACGCCCTTGAGCAGGTAGGACATGATATAGGCGTTTTGCGGAGAAATGGCTTCGCGTACGTCCGGGTCAAAACTGACCAGGGGATCCTGCCAGGAATTTAAGATGGAGGTGATGATGCGCGGTTTGATGCGCTTGCCCTCGTTGGCAAAGGCCGTATAGGCCTCGGCTATGGTCTGCGGGGTGACTTCGTAGCTGCCAAGGCTCACGGCGAGCACAGCCGGAATATCGCCGGGAATGCCGAGATCGTGGGCCCTGCTGATGACGGCTTCCATGCCCACCTGCTGGGCCACACGCACGGTGCTGACGTTGCGCGAGGCCGCGAGCGCCCGGCTGACCGGGATGGGGCCGAGAAATTTGCCGTCCGCGTTGCCGGGGGTCCAGACGCGGTTGGTGTAGCGGTCGGGCAGGGCAAAGGGCGTGTCGCACACAATGGTGCCGGGGGTAAATCCCTGATCCAGGGCGGCTGAATACACGATGGGCTTGAAGGAGGAGCCCGGCTGCCGTCTGGCCTGGGTAGCCCGGTTGAACTGGCTTTCCGGAGAAAATTTGTAGCCCCCGGCAATGGCGACCAGATCGCCGCTGTCCACCTCAATGGAGGCGACAGCTCCCTGCAGGTCGGGAATCTGTTCCAGGCAGAGCTGTACTTCGTTCTCGGGCCGCAACTGTGCCGGGTCATAGGCCGGAACGGGATTCTTTGCGTTATCCGGATCAGCGGGTACGCTGACAGGATTGACCGAGCCCCTAGCCCCATAAGCGGAAACATAAACCACATCACCGGGGGCGAGCACCTTTGCCGCATCCTGAATGCGTCCGGCCGCAACCGCTGCCACGCGAGGGTTGGGCGTGCGGCACCAGCCCATGGTCTTGACCGAGATATAGCCCTTATAGACGCGTCCGTTTTCGCCGCCGAGGTTGAGCTGGACCCTGTCTTTGCTCACAGCCGTAACCAGGGCCTTGACCCAGCCACTGTTATCCAGGGCCGCAGGGGTGAAGGCGGAGTTTTTCAGGAAGGCGGCGTGTTCTTTGGCCTCAAGGTGTTCCAGCGGACCGCGCCAGCCCCGGCGGTGATCCGCCTCGTGCAGGCCGTTACGCAAAGCGGATTCGGAAGCGCGCTGGTGCAGGGGGTCCATGGCCGTGTAGACATGCAGGCCCCCGTTGTACACGGCTTCTTCGCCGTAAATATCGATGGCAATACCAAGGCGTCTGACGTTGGCTTCGTCAAAAAAGGCGATCAACTGGCGGCGCACTTCCTCCAGGTACCAGGAGCCCACGTTCCAGGAGGGATCGGCCATGCTTTTGTATTCCAGGGGCTGGGCCACTGCCTCATCGTGCTGTTCCTGGGTGATGAAGCCCACCTCAAGCATGCGGCCGAGCACCCAAAGCTGGCGGTCCCGCGTGTTTTTCGGCTGGGTGTAGGGGTTATTGGTCGAAGGGGCCTTGGGCAGGCAGGCCAGCACGGCGGACTCGGCAATGGTCAGTTGCTGCGCGTGCTTGGCGAAATAGGTGCGGGCTGCGGCCTCCACCCCGTAGGAACTGTTGCCGAGGTAGATGAGGTTCAGGTAGAGGTAAAGAATTTCTTCCTTGGTCAGGTAACGTTCCAGGCGAAAGGCCAGAATGGCTTCCTTGAATTTACGCTCGTAGCTTTTTTCAGGCGTGAGCAGCAGGCGTTTAATCAACTGCTGGGTAATGGTGCTGCCGCCCTCTTTGGGGCTTCCCTTCTTGAGGTTGGCCACAAAGGCGCGGGCAATGGCCTGGTAGTCCACGCCCTCATGCTCGAAAAAGCGGGCATCTTCCGCAGCCAGAAAGGCCTGGGTCAGATGCGTTGGCATGTTGTCCAGGGCGGTCAGAAAGCGCTTTTCCCGAAAAAGGTAGCCCATGACGCTTTTGTCACGGGCGTAGACCGTGGTGGCCTGAGGAATATGGTAGTCGCTGATTTTGGTGATACTGGGCAGATCTTCAGCCATGTACATATACAGGCCGAACAGGCAACCGGCCCCGATAATGCCCAGGGTTACGCCGGTAAGAACACAATATTTCAGGGTACGCTTAAGAAAAGTATGCATGATGGTAGTTTAGGTCACCTGGCCTTGTTGTTGCGGGCTTCAAGGCCCCAGTCCCGGCACAGGGCGCGGTGAAGTGCGCGGATTCCGGACGGGGGCTGCCCCAGCAGCGCG
>DBDO01000130.1 GCA_002293605.1 Desulfovibrionaceae bacterium UBA930 | reverse complement strand
GGGCAGGGGTATTTCCCTCGCCGTATAGGGCAAGGCTTGAAACAACCAGCAAGGGTGACTTTGACGGCGTATTTTCCTCGCCATGTAGGGCAGGGTGAGCCATTCAGGCCGCTGCCAGCTTGTCCGCAACAGCCTCAAACAGCTCTGTCACAACAGGATCGAATTGCGTCCCCTTGCCAGCCGCTATGGTTTTCATGCTTTCCTCATGTGAATAGGGCTCTTTATACGGCCTTTTGGAAATGAGCGCGTCATAGGCATCAATGATTGCCATGAGACGGGCCGGTAAGGGAATGGCCTCTCCCTTGACGCCGCAGCGGGGTGTGGGGCGGAGCCCCACAAAAAACACATTTTACGGCGCGCCGCTGAAACTATCACACTGTCGGGGATCGCCGGAGTCAAAGCCGCGTTTGAACCAGGTGTAGCGCTGTTCGGAACTGCCGTGGGTGAAGCTGTCCGGCACCACCCTGCCGGTGCTCTGTTTTTGTAGCCTGTCGTCACCAATGGCTTCGGCCGTGCGCAGGGCCTGTTCCAGATCGCCCCGCTCCAGAATGTCTTTGGCTTCCATTTCATGCCCCCAGACGCCCGCGAAGCAGTCTGCCTGCAATTCCAGCCGGACTGAAAGCTGGTTGGCCTGGGTGGGGGAGGACCGTTTTTGCAGTTCGCGCACCTTTTGCTCAATGCCCAAAAGGTGCTGCACATGGTGCCCGACCTCATGGGCAAGCACATAGCCCTGGGCGAAATCGCCCCCGCCGCCCATTTTATTTTTCATGTCCTGGAAAAAGGAAAGGTCAATGTACACGCTTTGGTCACCGGGGCAGTAAAAAGGCCCCATGGCGGACTGGCCGTAGCCGCAGGAACTTTCCGTAGCGCCTGTATACAGCACAAGCCTGGCCGGGGTATACTGCTTGCCCATCTCCTGAAAGAGGCTCTGCCAGGTGCCTTCCGTGGTTTTCAGGGCCACTGCGCTGAAACGGGCCATTTCCTGCTCTTTTTCCGTGGGCGTATAGGGCTGGCTGACTGAAGGCGTGAGATTTCCGCCGCCGGTGAGCAGCGGGCTCAGGTCTACGCCGTAATATCCGGCCACCAGCACGATGATGAACATAAGAGCCCCGGCCTTTCCCCGAATGGGGAGGCCGCCCATGCCGCCCATGCCGGAGGAACGCCCCCGGCGATCTTCAACATTGTCGCTTTGATCAAGATTGCGCCAGCGCATACAGCACCCCCGGCATACAAAAAAGTCGATCCTTTACAGGATTCTCCATTGTATACGAAAGCGGCGCGGGGAAGTAAAGCGGAAGATGGCCTACTTTTGCGTCCATTCCTGGTAGAGGGCTTCAAGCTCCTCCTCGCTGTAGGAGGGGCGCTCGTAGCGCCCGGCTGCCTTGCGCTGGCGTGAGGCTTCGGCCAGAAGCACGGCTGCGGCGACAGAGACGTTAAAGCTCTGGATCATGCCGTACATGGGAATATACACTTCGCCGTCCACCCGGGAAAGAAATTCCCCATCCACGCCCCGGTGCTCGTTGCCCATAACAAAGGCGACAGGCTCGGTCAGGTCCAGATCCCCGACCGCCTTGGCAGCGGGCGTGCAGCTTGTGGCATAGACGCGCATGTTTTTTGCCTTGAGCGCGGCCATGAGGGAGTCCATATTCTGGTGGCGCGCCGTCTGAACCCATTTTCTGGCCGAGGCCGAGCTTTTGGCCCCCAGTACCGGAAAGGCGGTGTCCGTGTAATACAAATGGACCAGAGGAACGCCAAAGGCGTCGCAACTGCGGTAGATGGCGGAAACGTTGTGCGGGTCGTGAATATTGGCCAGCACAAGCGTTAAATCGTTCTGGCGCAAAGCGAGAACTCGCCTGATCCTGGCGTCCCGCTCCGGTGTGCGTGGCCTGCGTTTATTCTGCAAAAGGTGCTCCTCAGCGCTTGTGGAGTGTCGGCAAAAGAGCTATAGCCAGATGTGCCCGAGGGCGCAAGCCCCCAGATTAGCGGAAAAAATCACAAATATCTATATATATATTCTCATAAAAGCCAGCTTATCCGGCCGGTTCATCCGGCCACTGAATACTAGGGACATGGACGAGAGCTTGGGCGGCGGGGATAAAGGCTATCCCCGAATGCTCCGGAAGGCCGGAGCGCCCCCGGCAACTCGTCCGCATACCCTGCAAACTCGGGAGGAGATGTTTGGTGATGTGTTTCCGCTGCCGTTGGTTTGTACCTGTTTTGCTGGCCCTGTTGTCTGTGACGTTTTTCCCTGCCGCCGGTTTTTGCGCCGGAGGACTCCATGAATTGAGCGTCGGGCTGGGAGCAACGCTCGGTGTGTACTGGGTTATTCCCTTTGTCTGCATGCTGCTTTCCATCGCTATCGCCCCCCTGGCCCTGCCGCATTTCTGGCATCACCATTATGGAAAGGTCGCCGTGTTCTGGGGCCTGGCTTTTCTTGTGCCCTTTGCCTTGGTGCACGGCCTGTCTCTGGCCTTTTACGAGTTTTTGCATGCCATGCTGGCGGAATACGTGCCCTTCATCATCCTGCTCTTCGCCCTGTTCACAGTGGCCGGGGGCATTCGTCTGAAAGGCACGCTGGTCGGCAGCCCGATGGTAAATACGGGGCTTTTGTTCGCGGGCACGGTGCTGGCAAGCTGGATGGGAACGACCGGCGCGGCCATGCTGCTCATCCGTCCCTTACTGCGCGCAAACGCGCACCGCAAGTACAAGGTGCATTCCGTGGTGTTTTTCATCTTCCTGGTGGCCAACGTTGGCGGCTGCCTCACGCCGCTCGGCGACCCGCCCCTGTTCCTGGGCTTTCTGCAAGGCGTGGACTTCTTCTGGACCTTAAGCTACCTCTTTGTTCCCATGTGTGTGGCAGTAGCCATTCTGCTTGGTCTGTATTTTGCGCTGGACAGCTATCTCTTCGGCAAGGAAGGCAAGCCTGCGGGAACGGGCAGTAAAGGCGAGCGCCTCGGCTTTGACGGCTTGATCAATTTCCCGCTGCTGGCCTGCATCGTGGGGCTTGTGCTTATGAGCGGCATGTGGAAGCCTGGGGTGGAGTTCAGTATTTATGAGGTGCCCATGCAGTTGCAGAACCTCGTGCGCGATGTGCTGCTGCTCTGCGTGGCCGGGGCCTCCTGGGTGCTGACCAGCAAGAAGAGCCGCGAGCTTAACGACTTCAGCTGGGGACCGATTGAAGAAGTGGCCAAGCTCTTTTTGGGCATCTTCCTGAGCATGATTCCGGCCCTGGCCATTCTGAAGGCGGGCGAGCAGGGCGCTCTGGCCCCGCTGATCGCCATGGTGAGCAACAACGGCGTGCCGAACAACACCATGTTTTTCTGGCTGACCGGCGCGCTCTCCAGCTTCCTGGACAACGCCCCCACCTATCTTGTGTTCTTTAACACCGCAGGCGGGCTGTCCGGTCAGGCCAATGTGGCCCAATACCTGATGGGCGAATGGGCACCCACCCTGCTGGCCATTTCCGCAGGGGCCGTGTTCATGGGCGCGAACACCTATATCGGCAATGCGCCCAACTTCATGGTGCGCTCCATTGCTGAAGACATGGGCGTGAAGATGCCGAGCTTCTTCGGCTATATGGCCTGGTCTATCGGTATATTGGTTCCGACCTTTATTCTTATGACCTTTATGTTCTTTCTGTAAGGGCAGCTCCTAAGGAGACAAATCAAGCATTTGGGGCTACCGCCCCAAGCCCCGTCTGGGGGAAATGATTTCCCCCAGACCCCCTCACTTTGCACAAGGTAACAATGGGGGGTGCAGGGGCCGATCCAACCCAGGCCCCCTGGCAGGGCGGCCTGGGGGACGGATGTCCCCAAAATGCCGGGTCCAGGGACGGCAAGTCCCTGGCGGGGAGGTCCGGAGGAGCAGAGCCCCTCCGGAAAACTATTTTTTGGGGGCAGGGCCGATGATGCGCCGCATGGCCGGGTCTTCCGGGCAGTCCTGATCCAGAAATTCAAGATTGGCACTGAAGTTTTCGCGCTCACGCCAGAGGATTTTTCGTCCGGCTTTGGGCTGCAGGTAGAGTTCCACAATATTCACCGCGCGGCCTGCGCCGTCTGGCCGCACCCAGAGCACGCCCGGCACCGTTTGCAGAGCACTGCCGGGAATGCCTACCCCTTCGCCGCTGCCGAGGATGCAGTTGAAAACTCCTTCCGCCTTGGGCAGAAAGGCCTTTTCCCCCACATAACCCCAGGGGCTGATGCCGAAGATGAGCGCGGCCTTGCCTTTGAGGGAGCGCCCTGCGGCGAGAACCGCTTCATGCTGCTGCGGGGAGGGGCTTTTACCCGGTGCACTGCCTTCCGGAAAGAGAACAAAGCCCAGCCTGCCAACGGGCGATTCCAGCAGGCGTACGAGGGGGCTTTCGCTTGCTTCCAGAAAGTTGCTCGGCAGGCCGCCTGCCTCGGCGCGCAGCCAGTCGGCGGATTGTTTCGAAAGCCAGCCAAGGTCGGCTTTGAGCAGAGAGTAGGCGGCAAGCGCGATGCGCGCTTCTTCCTTCGGGGGAAGGGCCTTTTTGTTTGGGGGAGGGGCGCTGTGCGGGGCAGGCGCATCAGGCGCGAATTCGTAAGCTCCGGCAATGAAGAGCGCGGGAAGGGAGCGTTCCCGGTAGCTATTGAAAAAACCAGCCCGCCGGGCCAGTCCGCCATAGGTGGCGGAGCCTCAGGTAGGGCAGGGGTGGAGCTTGCCCTGGGTCATGGCATTATAAAGGATGATCAGGGAGGGTGCTTGGCCGGAAGCGGAAAAGGAGGCACCCGGCCTATCGAAAATATCGTCCTCTGCGGCGGCTGATGCGTCCGTCTGAAGTATGAGGAAAAGAGGGGTGAAAAAGAGGAGCAGCGCGAGCGCAACTCCCCTTTGTTTCGCTGGAATCACGGAGCACCCGGAGAAGAGCACGGCACCAGGCCGAGGCAGAGTGAACGAACCTGCACGGATATGAGCGCAGCAGAGAGGAAGAGGGGCAGGGGGCTGCCCCGGCCTCAGGAATTGATGAACTCTTTCAGCTCTTTTCCGGCACGGAAAAAAGGCAGTTTTTTGGGTTCCACCGTCACAATTTCCCCGGTTTTCGGGTTGCGCCCGGAGTAGCCCTGGTACTGTTTGATTTTAAAGCTGCCAAGACCGCGGATTTCAACCCGCTGTTCCTGGAGAAGGGCTTGGCGGATGCTGTCAAAAAAGGAATTGACGACAAGCGTGGCCTCGTCAATGGAAAGCGCGTTTTCGTCTGCCAGGGTCTTGATAAGTTCGCTTTTGTTCATGCTTTGCTCCATCTGTGCGCATGCGAAAAGAGAGTGCAACTATCCTACTCACTTTACAGTATATTTGAAGCTGCTGTTTCTGTCCAGAAAAAAACGAAAGTATGGGCTTGTTTTTCAAATGCGGCCTTATATTCTGCGCTGTGAAACAGCCTTGAAAAAAGCTTGACTTTTGCCGGTTTTCGGCTCAAAGCTGTGCGTTCACGAATACATTTTCCGCGAGAGGAACCCCATGAGCAAAAATACCCAGGCCTTTCCCGGCGCGTCTAAAACCGCTGAGGGCATGCTTTACAACGGTGCCCTTTTTCAGCCCGTTATTGACAAATGCGAAGGCTGCGCCCGCGTCCGCGACTTTGAGGATGCGCGCTACTGTTCCAGCTATCCCATGCCTGCCGCCAAGTGGTCCATAGGCAACTGCAATTTTTCCACGCATATGAAAGCCGCTGCGACAGCCCAGGCCAAGGTGAACCCGCTGAAGGCGTCCAAGCGCGCTGCCAAGGGTGGCCGCTAGGGCCTGTTGACACAAAGGCCCTTTTGCCCCTCCGGCTGTGTCAGAAAGGCTTTTTATTCCAGCCCTGTACCGTAAGAGTACACTCCTTCCATAAAAAGCCTTTCTTCCTTGCCGGAGAACAAAATTGCTCTTTGTGTCAACCGGCCCTGGTGTTCTGCACTTTTAAAAGTTTACAGAATGCCAGGGTTACGCTCTATTACCCCAAGCCCTCGGGCAGGGGTGTCTGTTTTGTCTTGTCCGCGATTCTGCACCCGCGATTTTCCGAAAAGCATTCCTACCGCTTTTCGTTGATAGAATTGCAAAGGGGTGAACCCGCCAATGGTCACCATGCTCGATACTCTTTTTACCTATCTGGACTCCCAATCCGATGCCGTCATCCGCTGGCAAGGCGAGATGACCGCCCGTCCTGCCCTTGGGCCGGATAATAATGGCGCGGGCGAAGAGGCCAAAGCCGCATGGCTTATGGAAGAACTTTCGCGTCTTGGGCTTTCGGACATCAGCCGCCATGACTGCCCGGACAGCCGGACTCCTTGCGGTTTTCGCCCCAATATCGCGGCCCGTGTTCCCGGCAAGGCTGCGCGGACCCTTTGGGTGATCGGGCACATGGATGTGGTTCCGCCGGGGGATGAGAGCCTCTGGACCAGTCCCCCCTATGCGCTGCGCGTTGAAGGCGATTACATTTACGGACGGGGGGTTGAGGATAACCAGCAGGCCATTGTAACCGCCATGCTGGCTGCGGATGCCCTGCTGCGTTGCCGGGCCACGCCCGACTGTTCCCTCGGCCTGCTCTTTGTGGCCGATGAGGAGACCGGCATGGCCTGTGGTCTGCCGCATGTGCTCGCTGCGGCCCCCGATCTTATCGGGCCTGATGATATGATTCTCGTGCCTGATATGGGCAACAGGGAAGGCTCCATGATCGAAGTGGCGGAAAAGAGCCTGGCCTGGTTTCGCATAACGGTTACCGGCAAGCAGTGCCACGCCAGCACGCCGGAACAGGGCGTTAACTCGCTGGTGGTTGCGTCCGCCTGCGTGCTGGAACTGGAACGCCTGTACCGCATCTTCAAGAACAAAAGCGCGCTGTTCAGTCCTTCCTGGTCCACCTTCGTGCCTTCTAAAAAAGAGGCCAATGTGGAGAATATCAATACCCTGCCGGGGCGTGATGTTTTCTACCTTGACTGCCGCGTGCTGCCCGAATATTCCCTCAGCGCGGTGGAAGAGGCGGTGCGGAGCATTGCCGAAGAGACTGCGGCCCGCTACGGCGCGGGGATTGCCGTTGAACTCGTTCATGCCGAACAGGCCCCTGCCCCTACCCCGGAGCGCGCGCCCGTGGTTCAGCGCCTTATAAAGGCCCTGAAGAAGGTGCGCGGCCTTGAGCCGCATATCTGCGGCACAGGCGGGCAGACCCTGGCTGCGCCCCTGCGCCATAGAGGCTTTGACGCGGCCGTGTGGGCAACCCTGATGCCCAACGCCCACGCCCCCAACGAATGTTCGCGCATCTCCGCCACCATAGAGGACGCCAAAATCGTGCTTGCCATGCTCTTTGACGGACTTGAGCCCCAGGCCTTATAACCACAGAGCGTTCAGGACTTGCGCATACAGGCGCTGTGCGCAATTTCCCTCCCTGTAATCCATAGATATCATGTCTTTACAACAAAAATTTGACTGTATTGTGGTCGGTGCCGGGCATGCCGGTTGCGAAGCCGCTCTGGCTGCGGCCACGGTTGGGCTTCGTGTGCTCCTGGTCACCGGCAATGCGGACCGCATTGGGCATTTGTCCTGCAACCCGGCTATCGGGGGGCTCGGCAAAGGGCATATGGTGCGTGAAATCGATGCCCTGGGCGGCAGCATGGGCCGCTGGGCGGACGAGGCCGCCATTCAGGTGCGCATTTTGAACTCCGCCAAAGGGCCGGCGGTCAGGGCCACCCGGGCCCAGGTGGATCGCGGCGTTTACATGGCTGCCGTGAAACGGGATATTTTCGCGCATCCCAATATCCTGGTTCGTGAAGATCTAGCCTCTGCGATCCTCACGAAGGG
>DBDO01000113.1 GCA_002293605.1 Desulfovibrionaceae bacterium UBA930 | reverse complement strand
CGGCTTCACCAACCAGTTGGTGCGGCTGCTCAGGATGATGGGGAAAGATCTGTAGATTTGGGGAGGCGCTGCCCCCCGAGGCCCCTCCGGCAGGGGGCCACGCCCCCTGCACCCGCAATTTCCGATCGGCAAGGGGCAAGGCCGTTCACCGTACAAAAAAGACCGCTTCATCCGAGGCGGTCTTTTTTGTGAAAACAGCTATAACTTGGGGAAAGGCTGAGTTTTTTCGTTTGGCTAGGCGCGAGGGAATTTCCTGATGGGGGCTGGACTCTTCAGTCCTGCCCCCGGAGGGAAAAACCGAGCAACACCGCCAAACGGAAATAAATCAGCCTTTCCTTAAGCCTTTTTCTTAATGATATCCTCAGCCAACTGCTGCGGAACGCGCTCGTAGTGGTGGAACTGCATGGTAAAGTTGGCCCGGCCTTGCGTTTTGGAGCGCAGGTCCGTTGCGTAGCCGAACATTTCGGACAGCGGCACCTGGGCGCGCACGCTCTGGGAGCCAACGCGCGCTTCCATGCTCTGGACCCGGCCCCGGCGGCTGTTGAGGTCGCCCATAACTTCGCCCACATAGTCGTCAGGGGTAACAACCTCGACATCCATGATCGGCTCAAGGATAATCGGCCCGGCCTTGGCGAGCGCGTCCTTGATGGCCATGGAACCGGCCACGTAGAAGGCCTGTTCCGAAGAGTCCACATCGTGGTAGGAGCCGAAGATCAGGTTGACCTTCACGTCTACGGTGGGGAAGCCCGCCAGCACGCCGCTCTTGAGGGCGTCCTGAATGCCCTTGTCCACAGGCGGAATGTATTCTTTGGGAATAACGCCGCCGGTGATGCTGTTGACGAACTCATAGCCCTTTTCGGGGTTCGGCTCGATTTCGATCACAACGTGACCGTACTGACCGCGTCCGCCGGACTGCTTGGCGTGTTTCATATCCGACTTGGAGGCCTTGGAAATGGTCTCACGGTAGGCAACCTGGGGCTTGCCCACATTGGCGTTGACGCTGAACTCCCGGGTGAGGCGGTCCACGATGATTTCCAGGTGCAGCTCGCCCATGCCAGCGATCAGGGTCTGGCCGGTTTCCTCGTCACCCTTGACGCGGAAGGAGGGGTCTTCCTTGGCCAGCTTGTTCAGGGCGGCGGAAAGGGCATCGCGGTCGGCCTTGGTCTTGGGCTCAATGGCCACTTCAATGACCGGCTCGGGAATATCCAGGGATTCCAGACGCACCGGGCGGTTCAGATCGCAGATGGTATCGCCGGTAGAAACCTGCTTCAGGCCGACAATGGCAACGATATCGCCCGCGCCCGCCCATTTGATTTCCTCGCGCTTGTTGGCGTGCATTTGCAGCAAACGGCCGATGCGCTCTTTTTTGCCGGTGTTGGCGTTGAACACGGTCTGGCCGGATTCAATGGTGCCGGAGTAAATGCGGAAAAAGGAGAGGTGCCCGATGTAGGGGTCGGAAAAGAGCTTGAAGACCAGACCGGCCAGAGGCTCCTTGTCGTCCGCGCGGCACACGATGACCTTGCTTTCATCATCGGGGTCCTGGCCCTGCATCTGTTCGATGTCGAGCGGAGAGGGCAGGTAGGCGACCACCGCGTCAAGCAGGGGCTGCACGCCCATGTTGCGAAAGGCCGAACCGCAGAGCACCGGCACGATGTTCTGGGCGATGGTGGCCTTGCGGATGCAGGAATTGACTTCCGCCTCGCTCAGTTCTTCGCCGCCCAGGTATTTTTCGAGCAGGGCTTCGTCTTCTTCGGCCACGGCGTCAAGCAGGGCGGTGCGCTGGAGTTCGTATTCATCCTTGAGATGATCGGGAATTTCGATTTCGGTAAATTCCGCGCCCTTGCTGGCCTTGTCAAAAACAATGGCCTTGCCTGTGATCAAATCGACCACGCCTTCAAATTTGTCTTCGCTGCCAATGGGAATTTGCAGGGAAACGGGCTTGGCTTTGAGCCGGTCGCGGATCATGTCCACGCAGCGGTTGTAGTTGGCGCCGATGCGGTCCATCTTGTTCACGAAACACACGCGCGGCACGTTGTAACGGTTGGCCTGGCGCCACACGGTTTCGGACTGGGGCTCAACGCCCGCGAC
The DNA here is from genome assembly GCA_002293605.1 of Desulfovibrionaceae bacterium UBA930. Lineage (GTDB taxonomy): Bacteria > Desulfobacterota > Desulfovibrionia > Desulfovibrionales > Desulfovibrionaceae > Frigididesulfovibrio. The sequence continues at coordinate 5,443 of DBDO01000113.1, read as the reverse complement.
CGCGTCAAACACGGCGACAGCGCCGTCAAGCACGCGCAGGGAGCGCTCCACTTCCATCGTGAAGTCGACGTGGCCCGGAGTGTCGATGATGTTCAGGCGGTGATCCTTCCAGAAGCAGGTGGTTGCGGCGGAAGTGATGGTGATGCCGCGTTCCTGCTCCTGCTCCATCCAGTCCATGGTGGCTTCGCCTTCGTGGGTTTCCCCGATCTTGTGCGATACGCCGGTATAGAAAAGGATGCGCTCGGTGGTGGTTGTTTTTCCGGCATCGATATGGGCCATGATGCCGAAGTTTCTCTGGTCGGTAAGCGGGGTTTGTCTGGACACTGCGTATACTCCAAGGTCGGAGCCGTCTTTGGGAAGGGGCTGTCTCAATTTTTATCGCCAAGACCCTGCGGGTGGCTGTTGCCTGCAAGGTCTTGGCGCGGTTGTTCTGCGAGGGGCCTTATTCGGATTGTACTCGAAATGCGCGGCATTTCGGCGCGTGCCTGTTTTTTCAGAAGAGAAAGCGCAGGCAGACCCGTAAAGAGCGGCGCTACCAGCGGTAGTGCGCGAAAGCTTTGTTCGCTTCCGCCATGCGGTGGGTGTCTTCGCGCTTTTTCACAGCGCCGCCGCGGCTGTTGTAGGCATCGAGAAATTCCGCCGTCAGCTTGCTGATCATGCTTTTTTCGCCGCGCGCGCGGGCGTAGTTGATGAGCCAGCGGATGGAGAGGGAGATTTGGCGATCCGGACGCACTTCCATAGGCACCTGGTAGGTGGCACCGCCAACGCGGCGGGCCTTGACTTCCAGATGCGGCTTGACGTTTTCCAGGGCCTTTTCAAAGGCGCGCAGGGGCTCATCGCTGGTTTTTTCGCCAAGCTGGGCCAGGGAGGCGTAGAAAATTTTCTCAGCCACGCCTTTTTTGCCGCTGTACATCAGACGGTTGATGAACTTGGCGGCAAGGCGGCTGTTATAAATAGGATCGGGCAGGATCTCTCTTTTGGGAATGGGTCCTTTACGCGGCATTAGAATCTCCTTAAATTCTCGGCTTTATTTCGGCCGCTTGGCGCCGTACTTGGAGCGGCTCTTGCGGCGGTCATTGACGCCTGCGGTATCGAGGGTGCCGCGCACGATGTGGTAGCGCACGCCGGGAAGGTCTTTGACGCGGCCGCCGCGGATCATGACCACGGAGTGTTCCTGCAGGTTGTGGCCCTCGCCCGGAATATAGGCGGTGACTTCCATGCCGTTGGTAAGGCGCACGCGGGCGACCTTACGCAGGGCCGAGTTGGGTTTTTTGGGCGTGGTCGTATACACGCGAGTGCATACGCCGCGCCGCTGGGGACAGGCCTGGAGCGCGGGCGTTTTCTTGCGCTTCAGGATAGTCTTTCGCTCTTTGCGAATGAGCTGGTTAATCGTGGGCATTATGCTCCTCCGGCATACAGGGTATCTGTAGCAGCAAAATTCAGGTGATGAACGTCAGGGCGCGCCCTTTCGCAGGGAAAAAAACGCGTCAAGCAGGTGTACATAGTCCAGAGAGGGAAAACTGTCAAGCGCCTCACTCGCCGCATTTGGCCTTCAGGGCGCGGGCCAGGGCTTTGCCCCGTTCCATGCACTGGGCCAGGGCCTCTTCATCCGGAACATGTTTTATTTTAAGCCCTTCTTCAGGCAGCTCAAAGCCCATGCCCGCAAGGTGATCCGTGAGAATTTTCACGCATTCGCCGGACCAGCCAAAGGAGCCAAAGGCCGCGCCAAGGCGGTTTTGCGGGCGCAGACCCTTCATATAGGTCAGCATGGCGGCCATATAGGGGAGAATGCCGTTATTGTGGGTGGGAGAACCGGCCACGACCAGACCGCAACGGGCGAGTTCTGTCATGACGGCGCTGTGGTGGTTGCGCTTCATATCCATGATGCGCGAAGGCACGCCTTCCGCGTTCAGGCCTTCGGCAATGGCGTAGGCCATTTTTTCCGTGCTGTGCCACATGCTGTCATAGACGATGACGGCCCGCTTGCCGGGCTTTTGCTCGGCAAATTCCCTGTAGCGCTCAAGGGCGTAACGCACCTCGTCCTCACCCCGGAAAATAAGCCCGTGGTCCGGGGCGATCATGTCTATCTCAAGCCCCAATTCCGCGACCTGGGCCAGGGTTTTCAGCACCTGCTGCGAATAGGGGAGCACAATGTTGTAGTAGTACTCCGTCATGGCCTGATCGAGCGCCTCGCGGGCCAGCGCATCGGTAAAGCGCTCGGAGGAGGCAATGTTCTGGCCAAAGGCGTCATTGCTGAAAAGGAGTTTGTCCTCGGGGATATAAGAGAACATGCTATCCGGCCAGTGCAGCATGCGCGTTTCCACAAAGCGGATAGTGCGCTTGCCTATGGAAATGCTGTCGCCGGTTTTAACCGTCTTCAGCGGCCAGTCACGCCAGTTCTTAAAGTGCCCCTCAATGGCCTTCTGCCCCAGGGGCGAGCAGAATACCGCCTCGGGCTTGCAGAGCTTGATCAGTTGGGGCAGCGCGCCTGCGTGATCTAGCTCGACATGGTTGACCACAATATAGTCGATGTCTTCGGGATTGACGATTGTGCGCAGGCGCTCGAGCAGTACCTCTGAAAAGCCGTGCTTGACCGTGTCGAACAGCACCTTTTTTTCATCCAGCACAACATAGGCGTTATAGGTGGTGCCTTGCGGAGAAAGGGAATAGCCGTGAAAATCGCGGCTGCCGTAATCAACGGCCCCGACCCAATGAACGTTTTTTTTGATTTCCAGAGGCTGCATGCGACTATCCTTTAGCGTTAGGGGGCTCGAACAGGCTGTACTTGTTTGGAGGAAGGAGGAGCGGCATGAAAAACTCCGCCCGGTCCTTTCATACAGGAGCGGGCGGAGCCAGGCAAGAGGGAGTGGGAAGAGCTTTCCGGGGAGGCTCTGCCTCCCCGGACTCCTTCGGCAGGGGACGTGGTCCCCTGCGCCCGCAATTTCCGAAAAGCGGCTGTGCCGCTTTTCGGGATCAGGGGCAAGGTTTTTACGCATCCGAAGCAAGCAGGTCCCGATCTCCGAATCTACTGAAAAGCAGCCCTAAGCAGGTTCGAAGTCGGCCTTGCCAGCCCCGCAAACCGGGCACACCCAGTCGGCGGGGAGGTCTTTGAAGGCGGTGCCGGGCTTGACGCCGCTGTCCGGGTCGCCCTCTTTGGGGTCATAGATATGGCCGCAGAGTTTACAGATGTATTTTTCCATGCTTGTTCTCCTTATGGTGCCGCCACAGCCGGATCAGGGCTGTGCCTTCCAGTGACCATGCAAATTGCAATATTCGCGGGCGCTGACCTGCTTTGCGTCCGCAATGCAGAATTCCGCCTCGGGCGCATCGCCGGGCTTCAGGAAGCGGGTGTAGGCAATCCCATCGGCAAGCAGCTCTATCCACTGTATCCAGTGGGCCGCTTCCATCGGGTGGGCCACGCTCCCCACCTTCACCTTGTAGCCCGTGGCTGTTTTTTCAATGACGGGCACATGCTTTTCCGCGGCACCGTCAGAAGTCCCTTCTTTCATGAGCTTCATGGGTTTGCCGCAGCAGGCGAGCTCGCCATCGCCGCCGACCATCACTTCAACCAGATTGCCGCAAAGCTCACACTTATACACTTCAAGCTGTTTCGCCATGTTCTTTCTCCTTGAAAGCGGCGCACAAAGAGGAGCGTTCTTTCGCGCTCCCCGGCTGTGCAAGGTTTTTTTACAATGCTGTAAGAATACCCCGGCCATAGCGTTCAGGCAAGAAAAAAGAAAGCGTATTATCTACGCTTCTATAGAGTGGTGACTCGGAAAATTGCGGGTGCAGGGGGTCACGCCCCCTGCCGGAGGGGGCTGGGGAGGCCTTGCCTCCCCAGAAAAACTATTTGGAAGGAGGGTCAGTCGCTTATGAAAGCGCCTTTGTAGACAACCTGAATCACTTCGTAATGAATTTTTCCGCGCGGGGCGTCCACAGTGACTTCATCGCCCGCCTCCTTGCCCAGAAGGGCGCGGCCCACCGGGGAAAAAACCGAGATGGCGTTTTTTTCCTTGGGGATGAAGTCGGTTTCGTCCGGGCCGACCAAGGTGTATTCGCGCTCCTGGTCGGTATCGAGATCCGCCAGTTTGACGCTTGCGCCGAAAATAATTTTTTCCCCGCCGAGCGCGGCAGGGTCAATGACATTGAAGCGGGGCATGCGCGATTCAATGTAGGTGATTTTGGCTTCCAGCATGCCCTGGCGCTCGCGGGCCGCGTCATAGCCCGCGTTTTCGCTGAGGTCCCCTTCCTCGCGGGCTTCCTTGATGGCCTGGATTACCCCCGGCCGTTCGCTCTTCAGGCGTTCAAGCTCCTGGCGCACACGTTCGAAGCCCTGTTCTGAAATAGGAATGCTTTCCATGCTGACCGTCCTCAACGTAAAGTAGTTATCCGGCACAAAAAAGAAAGTCCAGAAGCCGGATAGTCCGCCTGCTTCTGGAATAACCCTTTCGGTATGCTGCTGCGTAATAATAAAAAATATAGTAGGCCAGGAAAAAAGAAAAGTCAACAGGGAGACGGGGCCAGGTTTTTTACGTTCGGCAGGGCAGAAAAACGCTGTGGGCTACGCCTTGGGGAATGGCCGTGTTTTTTGGGCAGGGCCGGGGGATAGAAAAGGAGGGAATATTTTGACAATGGCGACACTAAGTGTTATAGAAATCTCAACTGGACGGAACCATGAAGCGTATATTGAAAATCCGCGTATTTTGCCGGTGGATGCGAAAGACGTAACTGAGCGACCGAGGGGTCAATAGAGGACATAGAACATGAGTAAATCTAGCAGAATGTTACAAGAAGCACTGGAAACTGCGCAAGACTTACACAGAGCTGGCGTTATTGATATGCGCAAGTTTCAGGAATACGAAGCGCTTTGTAAGTCTATTCCTCAATTCACCGGCAAGGAAGTAAAAGAGTTGCGCAATCGTATAAAGGTAAGCCAGCCTGTCCTTGCGCGATTGATAAACACCAGTGCGTCTGCTGTTCGCGCATGGGAAAACGGACAAAAAAATCCCGGTGGCCCGTCCTGCAAACTGCTGGATATTTTGAACCGTAGAGGCATTGAAGCACTTTTATAACACTATAAAAACGCGGAAACTGGCTGAGGCCTCCGGTGACAAGTCTGCCGAAGAAGACGCGGCAGCAACAAGGGGGACAATGACGGCAAAGCAGCTGCAGGAAGGATATCCGTAACTGCGTAGGGGCTGTTGAGAAAGTCTTTCGCATCCCAAAGCGAGGGGGTCTGGGGGAAATGATTTCCCCCGGACCGGGCTTGGGGCGGTAGCCCCAAAGTAATGGAATCTGAGCCTAATATTGGACTTCAAAACCCGCGAACACGGTCTGATCATAGCTGCTGTCGCGGATTTCCGCGCCGTAGCTCGCCTTCAATCCGACATTCCAGCCGCTTCCCTGCTTAAGCAGCACGTCAAGCCCCGCGCCGAGCAGGGCC
>DBDO01000153.1:8213-10023 GCA_002293605.1 Desulfovibrionaceae bacterium UBA930 | reverse complement strand
CGTGGCCCCCTGCACCCGCAATTTTCCGAAAAGCGGCTTTGCCGCTTTTCGGCGATGGGGGTCAAGGGGCCTGATGCCCCTTGCGGGGCTTGGGGCGGAGCCCCAAATGTATTGAGAAACACTTCGAATCCCTGCCGGGGAGGTCTGGAGGGGCCGCGTCCCTCCCGCAGAGTATAGGGCGGAGCTCTGTAAAAACAAGGGGTTTGCCCCGGTTGCAGATGATATGAGATAGACTGGCGGGCGCTGATTGTGTATAGCTCCATAAAAAAGGAGTGCGCCATGAAAAAGATGCTTTCCCTTCCTCTGTGCCTCATGCTGTCCGTAGCAGGGGCTTGTGTTGCGGCGGCGGCTGACAAGGGTGGCTTCAGTCCTGCGGCGGGCGGCGGTTTTGCCGGACCCGGTCCTGCCGTCTCCTCGGCAAAAGACGCGGCAAGCATGTGGGATGACTCCCACGTGTCCCTGTGCGGCAGTATCGTGCAGCACCTGGGCAAGAACGACTACCTGTTCAAGGACGCTTCCGGCACGATCCGGGTGGAGATTGATGGCGACAAGTGGCAGGGGCAGAGCGTGGCTCCGGGTGATACTGTGGAACTTTACGGCGAGATTGACAAAGACTGGAACAGCGTGAAGGTCGATGTGGACCGGGTGGTAAAGCTTCCGTAGGCTGCCCTGTGAATGATTATGTCCGGGCTACGGATAAGTGAGGCGATAGGGGGATAAAACTTCCTTCGATGGCCCTGTGAATGGGTAAAAAATGCTTGCATAGCCCGGCAAGTGGGTATATACACCTTTTCCGCGCCGTGGTGGTGGAACTGGTAGACACGCCGTCTTGAGGGGGCGGTGGCCTAGCGCTGTGTGGGTTCGAGTCCCACCCACGGCACCATTTAAAAAAGCATAAAGTCCCGCAAAGCTGTAAAAGCCTTGCGGGATTTTGCTGTTGTGGAGATTTGTGTACAGGGCAGGAGCGTGAATCGTTTTGTTATGCACGGTACTGCTGCGCGGCATGTGCCAGAAAGCCTGATCGTGTGAATCCCGTCCGCACGGCTTTGGCATCTATCTCTTCCAGCGTTGATTTTGGAAAGCTGACGGACACGCGCACCGGTGTCATATCAACAGCAGGAGCGCGGAAGAGTTGCAGCAGGAAGGCAGCATCGGCAAGATCGGGGTCATCTTTTTGCTTATCAGCCCATGCCTTCGCCGTTTCCATGTCCGATGGAGCGGGGATGGGAATTCTTGCCTTTGTGCGTTCCTCAATAGTGATATTGAGAATATCCTGGCCCATGACCATACAGTCTTGCAGGTTTTCTCCCTGGGTGAAGGCTTCTTCAAAGTCGGGGAATTGGACAGCCCAATGGCCTTCCTTCGTTGGCATAAATACGGCAAAATAATAATTCATCTGTTTTTCCCCGTGCTTAGAGCAGCTTTACTCCGGATTGTTTTTCAATTTTTCTGACAGTAAAGTCGTCAATCTCGCTATGTCTTCCAACCGCTGTCCTGTATGTTCCGTTTTTGTCATAGACCTTGGTATGATTCCCACCCTCTATGAGGGTGAACCCGGCAGCGGCCAGCTTTTTTAAGATATCTTTGCGCTTCACCTTGTCCTCAGTGTTCGGAAGTATATAAAAAAATATACACAGCGGCAAACAATTTTATGCAAAAAAATGCATACGCAGCAAGAGAGTGCCAAAAAGCGGCAGAGCCGCTTTTTGGGAAATGCCGGGTCCAGGGGTAATCATCCCATTATTGCTTTGCTTGCGCGAAGCGCAAGCAAAGCAGGGTGAGGGGGGCTGGGGGAAATCATTTCCCCCAG
>DBDO01000153.1:0-8142 GCA_002293605.1 Desulfovibrionaceae bacterium UBA930 | reverse complement strand
TCCGGTCGAGTACCGTAAGAGTACGCTCCCTTCATAAAAGCTCATCTTCCTTGCCGGAGAACAAAAATCCATCTCGTGACGACGCTGCCTAGCGCTGCAACTCCGCCATAACGGCGTTGAGTTCCTGCGCCATGCGGGACAGGTCCTGCACGGCGGCGGAGGACTGGATCATGCCTTCGGTAGTCTCCCCGACGATCTTGTTGATTTCTTCAATGGCGCGGCTGATTTCTTCGGAGGTCGCGCTTTGCTCTTCCGCCGCTGTGGCGATGGAGGCCACCACCGAGGAGTTGGCCGAGGCCAGGCTGACGATTTCAGACAGGGCCTGCCCGGAGGTATTGGCCAGATCCGTTGCCTCAATAACGGCCTTGGCCGCCTCGTTCACCTCATTGATATTGGTGCGCGCGGAGTTCTGAATAGCCGCGATGTTCGAACCCACCTCCTGCGTGGCGGTCATGGTTTTTTCCGCGAGCTTGCGCACCTCGTCAGCCACAACCGCGAAACCTCGCCCGGCCTCGCCTGCGCGAGCCGCTTCAATAGCCGCGTTCAGGGCCAGCAGGTTGGTCTGGTCCGCGATGTCGGAAATCACGTTCATCACGCCGCCTATGCTTTCGGCCTGAGCGCCCAGCTCCTGCATATTCGTTTGCAGGGTCGCGGCCACCTTGTTGACCAGATTGATGGAGTGCACCACCTTGTCCACCAGGGTGGCACCATCGCTGGCCTTGTTCCTGGTCATGTCTGACTGTTCCGAGGCCTGGCCTGCATTGCGGGCCACTTCCAGCACGGTGGAATTCATTTCCGTCATGGCCGAGGCCGTGCTTTCCACGCGGTCGCGCTGCATTTCCGCCCCGCGCGAAACCTGCTCCACCTGGGCGGAGAGTTCTTCGGAGGCTGCGGCCACCCGATTGGAGATGGAGGCCGCCTGTTCGGCCACGCGCTGAATGGTGCGCTGCGTTTCCTTGATGGCGGTGAGGTCCGTAATCAACTGCAACACTGCGGCCAGCTTGCCCCCATGGTTCAGCATGGGTATGGCCGTGTAGCTCACGTCCAGATTCGCGCCTCTGGGGTGGGCGCGCGTTTCGCCGGAAGCCGGGCGCAGGGTTTCCACGGCCTTGCGCAGGGCATCGGAAGAAGAGCCGTAGTCCTCGCGGTCCATAATTTCCTTGCAGGTTCTGCCGGCGTATTCTTCCCCGGCCACGTTCCTGCCTGCGGCGTTAACATAGGTGGCCTTGAGATCGGCCCCCAGCACCACCACGGGGGAGGGGATGTTCTCCAGGGCCAGGAGGAAGCGGGCGAGCACGGCATTGGTGCCTTCAATCAGGGTGGCGAAGCCGCCCTTGTAGACGGAAGGGTCGCCCTTGGCCATCAGTTTGCCGCTTTCAACCTCTTTTTCCAGTTTCTGGTAGTCGCCGAGAATGGATTGCAACACAGCGGGAATCTGCCGCATGGATTCAAGCATATGGCCGATTTCGCCTTTTTCGCGGCTGCTCACCTGGGCCTGGAATTCGCCCCCGGCAATGGCATCGGCAAAGTTGCTCATGTTGCGCAGCACCCGGATCAAACCGATAATAATGAAGGTGGCCAGCAGAGCGCCGAGCAGCAGCCCGGCGGCGGCAATGGCCAGGGTAAACTTCTGGGCTGTTGCGTTTGTCGCCAGGGTGAGCGCGCCCTGGGCGTCCATCTGGTTGTCGACATCGCTGCTGATGGTGGTGGCAGCCTTTCTGCTGTCGGCGTTTATCGCCACGAGCCCGCTGTTGGCTTTCATGCTGTCCGCTACATAGGCGCGCATGGCATTGGATGAGGCCAGAACCCGCTCGTAACTTTTCTGGATGACGGCGAACTTTTCGCGCCCTTCAGGGGCGAGCAGCGTTTGCCGGACGGCCTCGATGTCCTGCCCCAGGGCTTCAAGCGTTTCTTTCGCGCGGTCCGCGTTTTCCTGTATGCGGGCGTAAGCGAGGCGGCTGAGTACGGCGCGAACCGCGCCCAGGTGGTCCATGGCCTTGGTGTTCGCCTTTATGCCCGCTTCGTTGTTGATGCTGACCGCAAAGTGGATCAGATCAACTATATTCGCGCTCAGGGTCTGCAAGGCGGGCTGCATCACTGTTTCATACTCGTGCACGGTGGCCAGAACGCCTTTTTCCAGGGCGTCAATGCCCGCCAACTGCTCGGCGGTATTTTTTTCAATAGTGGCCAGACCTTCCTGGGTTGTTTTACGGGCAGTGAGCTCTTTTGATTCCTTGAGAAGCTCCTGGTTGGCCTTGATTTCGACCCGGGCCGCTTCCATGCGTTTGCTGTCCGCATCTATGCGAAAGCCGCGGATATCGGCCGTAGAGCCGAGCTGGTTGGCCACCATATCCGAGGTGTGCACGTTGAGCCTGGCCAGACGGCGGTATTCCGTAAAGGCGTCCGTCGCGTTGGAGAGACTGAAGTAGCCGATAGCGGCGACTATGCCGGTAAGCAGGATCATAGCGACAAAACCACCGATGATTTTCCATTTTGTCGTCATACAACTTCTTCCTTTCTTGAATGTGCCTGCGTAATTTTTCTTGAGCAGGGAAGCGAGACAGAACCGTACCGAGACTGAACAGGGCCAGGCCATCAGGCCTGGCCGCCCTTTAGTTTACAGGATATTTTGCCGGGTACTCCTCCATAGTGCCGGAGCTGTCAACCGCCGCATGGGGCAGGGTAAAGACCTTGCCGCAACGCGCCGGGCCGTTGCCCGGTATCAGAAGCTATGCAAAGAGCAGAAATAACTTCTGATAGTTATGGCATAGCGCCGTAAAATATGTTAAAATAAAAATTTTCTTTTATTCTTACTACAAATAATACAAGAAGTCACCAGATAATGACAAAGTGATGGCAAGAAAATGCGCTATGCCTTTCAGGGGGCGATAGAGGGAAAAAACTTGTCTAAAAAGCTTTATGTTACTTGAAGGTTTTGAGAGGGTCTTTTGCGGGAAGGCTTCCGAGAGAGACGGGATGTTATTTTATATACTATATTGACATTGATTTTCGTTTTCATTATTCTAGCCGAAATAACGCTAAAGAATGGAGTACAGCCCTATGTCTATTACTCTTATCGGCGGAATGGACAGACTTCGGCGGGAATATGAGAACGCAGCCCGGCAACTGGGCGTAAAGCTCACGGTGTGCACGGGGAAAGAATCCTGCCTGACGGAAAAAATGGGGTCCCCGGACCTGACGATTTTGCTGACCGACATGCTCTCGCACGAAGCCAGAACAAGGGTTTTGCAAAAAAGCAAAAGCCGGGGCACGCCGGTGCATTTTCTTAAAAGCAACGGCATTTCCGGCTTGCGGCGCTGCCTTGCCGCGCTTATGGCAGAGAGGGGAGGCCCCGCGAAGGGGATGGTCATGCGGCGTTGAAGCTTTGCGTCTCCCACAAAAAACGCTGAATATTCGAACTGTTGCGCGAATATCCAGCGTTTTGGGCAAGCAGGTGGTGGGCCCACCAGGATTCGAACCTGGGACCGACCGGTTATGAGCCGGTGGCTCTGCCAACTGAGCTATAGGCCCGTGCAGGGTAGCCGCGTATCAGCGGCACGGGCTGTTTGTACAGGGGGGGAACGCAGCCTGTCAAGGATGTGTTTGGGGAATGCCCGGTTTCGTTTGACGCCGCCCCGGGCATCTTTCCCCCTGCGGCAGGGTCGGCAAGGCCGCCCCGGGCAAGTCCGACGGCCTTCTTCCAGAAGATTCCCGCCTGAAGCCGGGACGTCACCGTATTGACGCAAGTTCCGCATACAGCTATGGTGCCCAGGTTCCAAAATTTGCGTCCGCCGTCTCGGTATCCGGCGCGAAATCCATTCGCCCATCCCCCACAGGAGAAAAAAATGCGTAAAAGTATCGCCCTTGCTGTAAGCCTGGTGCTGTTGTTCGCCGCTACCGCGCATGCGGAAATGAAAGTAGCCGTTTTTGACGTGCAGGTCGTCGCGGAAAAGAGCAACGCCCTGAAAGAAGCGCAGGAAATGTGGAAAAAGACCTATGACGGGGAAAAAAAGCAGCTTGAAAAGCAGCGCGAAGCCCTCGAAAAAAAGGTCGCCGGCCTGAGCAAGGCCACGGAAGCCCAGAAAAAGGAATTTCAGAAAGAGGAGCGCGACTACGCGGAAAAAACCAATGCCTTCATGCGCAAGATGCAGGCTTCCGAACTGGCGATCCGCAAGGAGCTCGACACCCTGATCGTCCAGAGCGCCACGGAATATGCCGCCGCCAAGGGCTATACCCTGATTCTGGATACCAAGAGCGCCCCGTACTTCGATAGAAGCATGGACGTGACCGACGACATGGTGAAGGAAGCCAACAGGGTGTGGGCCGCCGCCAAAAAATCCTCCGGCAAGTAGTTCTTCCCATGGCCATGACACTTGCAGCCCTGGCGGAGCGCCTTGGCCTGCCCCTGGCGGGATCGGATCGGGAGTTTACCGGTCTGAATACCCTGGAAGCGGCGAGCGAAACTGAAGTCAGTTTTCTGGCCAATCCCCGGTATACCCATCTGCTGGCCGGAACGCGGGCCTGCGCCGTCATTCTGGCGCGGGAGTTCGCGGCTCAGGCTCCGAGCGCGACGCTCGTCAGTGCGAATCCCTACCTGGATTTTGCCCGGGCCGCCGCGCTTTTTGTGCGCAAACAGGGCGAACAGACCGGCCTGAGTCCTCTTGCCTGCGTGCATCCCACAGCCCGCCTCGGCGAGGACTGCGCCGTATACCCGTATGTATTCATCGGCCCGCGCGCCCGCATAGGGAATCGCTGCACGCTGTTCCCCGGCGTGTATGTGGGGGATGATTGCGTCATCGGCGACGACTGCGTGCTTTATCCCCATGCCGTGCTCATGGCCGGCGTGGAAATGGGCGACAGATGCATACTGCATTCGGGCTCGGTACTCGGCACCGAGGGTTTCGGCTTTACGCGGGCGGCCGGAGCGGTGCAGAAAATACCGCAAATCGGCGCTGTGGTTCTCGGCGACGGCGTGGATGTGGGAGCCAACACCTGTATTGACAGGGCCACGCTGGGCGCCACGCGCGTGGGCCGGGACACCAAGATCGACAATCTGGTACAGCTCGGGCACAATGTTGAGGTGGGGGAACAGTGTTTTCTCATTTCCCAGGTGGGCGTCGCCGGCAGCACCAGGGTGGGGGACAGGGTGACCATGGCCGGGCAGGTGGGTGTTGCCGGGCATTTGCGCATAGGCGATGACGTGACCATAGGCCCACAGGCGGGCGTACCCAAGGATATCCCCGACGGGGTTTCCGGCAGCGGCACTCCCTTTATGGAAAGGCGCACCTTTATGCGCAACCTGGTGTTGCAGCCGAAACTGGCGGATATGCACCGCCGTCTTCAGCAACTTGAAAAAGAACTCTCCAGACTGCGGGAAAGTCTGGGAGCCGGAAAGGATACGCCATGACAGACGTGATCTCTTCCCTCGACATACGGCGGATTATGGATCTGCTCCCTCACCGTTACCCTTTTCTGCTGGTGGATCGCGTGGTGCGCGTGGCCTTGCGCAAGGACATTGACGCCTATAAAAACGTGAGCATCAACGAGCCTTTTTTCCAGGGCCACTTCCCCGGCCTGCCTGTAATGCCCGGCGTGCTTATCGTGGAAGCCATGGCCCAGGCAGGCGGTCTGCTGGTGCTTTGCGGTCTGCCGGAAGAGACGCTGACGAACTCCATCTTCCTGTTCACCGGCATTGAGAACGTCCGCTTCCGCAAACCCGTGTACCCCGGCGACCGGCTGGATCTGCACTGCGAGCTCGTTCGCCAGAAACTCCGGCTGTGGAAGATGCGGGGAACCGCCCATGTGGACGGCGTTCTTGCCGCCGAGGCGGAACTCACCGCCGCCATCATGGCAAAGGAGGATATGTAATGGGCGCCTCCGTGCATCCTTCGGCTTTTGTCGCGCCTTCGGCGGTTCTCGGCAAAGGCACGGTTATAGGCCCCTGCGCCGTGGTGGAAGATGATGTGGTCATCGGCGACAACTGTCGCATCGACGCGTTCGCCTCCATCAAGCGCTTTACCAGCATGGGCAACGGCAACGTCGTTCATTCCTACGCCATGGTGGGTGAGATTCCCCAGGATCTGAAGTTCGCCGGTGAAGAGACCCGGCTGCAAATAGGCGACAACAACAGTATCCGGGAATTCTCCACCCTGCACCGGGGAACGGCGGGCGGAGGCGGGCTGACCAGCATAGGCAGCGGCAATCTGCTCATGGCCTATACGCACGTGGCCCACGACTGTCTGCTCGGCAGCCACATTGTCATGTCCAACGGGGCCACGCTGGGCGGGCACGTTATTGTGCAGGATCACGCCATTATCGGCGGACTTTCCGCCGTGCATCAGTTTTCCCGTCTGGGCAGGCATTCCTTTGTAGGCGGCATGACCGGCATCAGCCGGGATCTGCCCCCCTTCATGCTTGCCGTTGGCGAACGCGCGGGCATCCATGGGCCCAACATAGTGGGATTACGCCGCATGGGCGCGCCTTCCGCCACGATCACGGCCATTCGCAACGCCTTCCGCCTTATCTGGCTTTCGGGAATGCCCAGACAGGAGGCCCTGGAGCAGGTAGAGCGGGAATATGCCGACGTGCCGGAGGCGCTGGAACTTGTCGCCTTTGTGCGCGAAAGCCCCCGGGGCGTCCTGCTCGCGGCCCGCAATCAGGACGCGGAGTCGTAAACTCCGCAGAAAGAGCCGGAGCGCGCTGTGGAACGAATGGGCATTATCGCGGGTTCTGGACAGTTCCCTTTTCTTGTGGCCCAGGGGGCCAGGCGCAAGGGGACTTTTGTCGCGGTCTGCGGGTTTCACGGCAATACCGACCCGGATCTTGCCGCGCATTGCGATGCCTTCACCATGCTGCATCTGGGGCAGTTGAACGCCCTGATATCCTTTTTCCGCAAACACAAAGTATCCAGCCTGTGCATGGCCGGGGCCATCAGCAAACCGCGCGCCCTTGACCTGCGTCCGGATTTTCGCGTGGCCAAACTGCTGCTGCGGCTTGCCCGCTCCGCCAAGGGCGACGACGTCCTTTTGCGCACGGTGACCGGCGAACTCCAGGCAGAGGGGTTCACGGTCGTCAGACCGGACTCTCTGGTTCCCGATCTGCTCGGCCCCGCAGGAATCCTTGTGGGGTCTCCCTCCCCGGAGCTGTGGCAGGACATCCGTTTCGGGCTGGATACAGCCAGGGCCGTGGGGGCGCTTGATATCGGGCAGTGCGTGGTTGTGCGCAGCGGCATTGTTGTCGCGGTGGAGGCCATTGAAGGGACGGATGCCGCTCTCGCCCGCGCGGGGGAACTGGGCGGGACGGGCTGCGTGGCCATCAAGATAGCCAAACCCGGACAGGACGAGCGTCTGGATCTGCCTTCCATAGGCGTCGGCACCATCGCCGTGCTGTCCCGCTACCGCTACGCGGCCCTTGCCTATGAGGCGGGCCGCACCCTCTTCTTTGACCGTGAGGCCGCCTGTGCCGAAGCCGGGAAACACGGCATCGCCATTGTGGGCATCCCGGAAGATGCCGCCGCTTTTTTTGACAGCCCCTCGCACGATGAATCAGTTTCCTAAAAAAAAAGAGCGGGCCGATCAGCTTCTGTATGCTCAGGGCCTTGCGGAAAGCCGGGAGCAGGCCAAAAGGCTGATCATGGCCGGGCTGGTTTTTCGGGGAGACGGCAGCGAGCCCATCCGGGTGGAAAAACCGGGGCAGGCCTTTACGCCGGACACGCTGTTCGAGATACGGGGCCGTGAACGGTTTGTGAGCCGGGGGGCCTACAAGCTCCTCACGGCTCTGGAGAGCTTTTCCCTGGACGTGCGGAATATGGTGGGACTGGACGCCGGGGCTTCCACCGGCGGGTTCACGGATTGCCTCCTGCAACATGGGGCCGTGCGCGTGTACGCGGTGGATGTGGGGCATCATCAGCTGCACGAACGCCTGCGCGCCGATCCGCGCGTCATCAGTCTTGAAGGGGTCAATCTGCGGCAGGCCGGTTCGGATCTCATCCCCGAGCCCGTGGATATTGTCGTGGCCGACGTTTCCTTTATCTCCCTCACGCTGGTTCTGCCTCCCTGCCTGCAATGGCTGCGCCCCGGCGGGCTGACGGCGGCGCTGATCAAACCCCAGTTCGAGGTAGGGCCGGGCGGCACGGACAGGGGC